>JAJDDL010000393.1 GCA_029260335.1 Phycisphaerales bacterium
TACTCGGTCTCCGCGGCACGCCTGCTGCTCAGCAGCATGCGCAACTCCTCGTCCAACTCCGCAAGCGCATCCAGGGTCAAAGGTTGCTCATCGAGCGGGTCGTCGGTGATCGGCATGGCGTCGATGCGCCCTTGGTTGGCCTCGGCCAAGAGAATCAGATCATCCAGTTCCAGGACCCGGGCTTCGAGCCTTGATACATCTTCGACCAGGGTCTGGTGACGGATGGAGAGGTCAATTGTGCCGTAGCGTTGGCTGATGAGGTCGATCTGGGCCTGGGCTCCTTTCCAGGCCGACTCGGCGGTGCTCACGCGATCTTCGAGCGTATCGAGCCGGAATGTGTCGTGCTGCCTACGCAGATCCTCATACTTCGCTTTGAACGCTTGGAGGACCGCGTTTGTGGCGGCCTCGGCGGCGACCAGATCTTCATGGACAAACCACACGTTGATGACTTCTTCGCCGTTGCGGTGCACGACACTCAGACCATCTCGAATCGCAATGGGTTGCGCAACGCTGCGGATGGAGTCGCGAAGGTCGCTTGCTCCCGGGGCGTTGGCTTCGGTCATGAGGTTGCCAATGGCGAGCCTCACCGTTTCGGGGCTCTGCAGCATCGAGACCTGAGCTTTGACGTACGACGAGAACATGGGCGGGATCTGGGTCGACCCCGTTGGGTTGAGGATCGGCTTGAGATTCGGTCGCACATAGACCTGGGCGATGCTTCGATACTTGACCTTGGCGCGAGTGTACCCGGCCACGCCGCCTGTCACGCCGAGCAGCAGCATGAGTATCGCCGCGAGAAGTATGCGTCCACGCATCACGCGTCGGAAGAGGCGTACCGGATCATGGTGCTGATTCTGTCCCGAGGAATTTACGTTGTCGCCGTACATGATCACGTCCGAGTGATCGATCATCTCATTCATCTCTCAAGCCCCCTCTGCGATGACCGAGATCGCATGTTCAAGCGCCCCTAGGAATGCCGTCTTAGCTTCCTCGCGAGTCTTGTCGTCCAGCGCATCCAGTCCAAGGATCTGAACCTGGCCGGCACCGAGTCCAGGCGTGAAGCGACTCGGAGCGGCATTCGTGAGTGAATCCATATCTCTGAGGATGGGCCTTGTGCCAGATGGAGAAACCATGAAGTTCAGCACCGAGAGTTTCCGGTCGACTCCGTTGACGACACGGTCAAACGTGTAGTTCACCCCGACGAACTCTTCTTCGAGCAGGCTGACGTTCTCGGGCTGTTGGCCGGTGGGAGCCCAGCCGCCGACGTTGGGATAGCAAATGGGCGGATAGTGGCCGTTGAGATTGCGAGTATCGTTGCAATAGACCACGAGGAGGTTCACAACCTGGCCCGTGCGTTGGTTGCGGTATTGCCTCTGCATGATGATGACCGGTGCCAAGATCTCGGTCGCAGAAGCTTCGGGCTCGACATCGCGGCCTTGCCAATCGCCAATCTTGCTGGGGATCAGTTGGACTGCGCTCTTGACGCGTTCATGAAACGCCGCCGTGCCGGGCACTTCACGGGTGGTCAGCCGGCCAAAAAGGATGACCAAAACGAGCAGCAGGGCGCTGACGGCTGGGATGGCGAAGGTTTGGATGTTGGCTTTGGCTGTCATCGTTATCCCTCCGAGACCGCGTATGGCGCGAGGGGAACCTCGATCCATCTCAGGATCGCGAGCAGCGCCCAGAGAAGACCGAGTGCGAGCAGAAGGCTGACCCAGCCGCTGATGTCGTGCAAGAGCTCTGCCACCTCGACATCCATGTAGCCATAAAACAGAACAGTTGGCACCAGCCGCGATACGTTGACCACGACGGCGATCAGTGGCGAGATCGCGAGGATGAGCAGGCGAATGCTCAGCCGCATCTGGACCGTAAAGACGAAGGCATAGGCGATCAGCGCCAAGGCGGCGACCATCCGCATGCCGTTGCAGGCCTCGGCGACCGCGACATCTTGGCCGTTGATCGATAGTGCGTTCCCGGCGCGCGTCACAGGGGCACCAAAGAGGTCCATGAAGAAATAGGTTGCTCTTGCGGAGGCTTCCTGGAGCGGCAACGCGATCTGCGCTCGGAGCCGGCCGGGGACCGGCATGAGAAACGCCAGAGCGCCGAGGGCCGGCGCGAATCTCCAGGCGATTTGCACGCCGAAGATAGAGATTGCGGCACCGATGACCATGGCCAAGCCGCCGGCGTGCCAGAAGAACTGGAATCCATTGCCGAATCCGAACTGGGCCAGGAAGTAGCCGGCCACGATGATGATCGGCCCGAGCCACAGGCCTTTCTGCTCCCACCGGCGGAATCGGTCCCTGCGGCGCCATCCGAGCCAAGCGGCGATGGGGATGGCAAGCAGGACGTGCGATTGCTCATCGATCTTCCACCCGAGCTTGAAGATGTCCTTCCAGATCGGAAAGGTTGCCACGATAGATACGGCCATGAGCACGATGAGTGCCGTGGCCATCCGAGGTCCAACTCCGCGCCGAAGAGTCGTCACGAGTCGGCCCCCTTCGTAGTCAGGGCTCGGGTGGGACTGGGAATCGTTCGATCCACGACTCTGGCATTGGTTTCTACGACCGCTCCGGCGCAGACGATCGACCGAGCGACGATGGCTCCAGATCGAACGACCGCGCCCGGTTGCAGCACGGAGTATTCAACGAACGCACCTTCCTCAACCGTCGCGTCGCGTGCGGCAATCGACCAGCCGGTTGAGTCTGCAGACCACCAGATCGAATCCACGAGTTCTGTCGCCTTGCGCCCGCATGCGAGCCAGCCGGCGGCATTCAAGAAGTCTTGCCTGGTCTGGAGCGGCATCGCGCCTCGCCCTTCTATCTGTACCACCTCGACGCGGCCCTGCTCGCGAATGAGCGGGAGCCATTGCTCCTTCAGATCCATGAAGCCACGTGCTGGTACGAGCGCAACGGCCTCGCGACTGATGGCGTAGATCCCAGCGGGCGAGCCATCGCTATTCATGCCGACGGTCGCCATTGCGCCCGATTCGGTGTGGCGGCGCATGAGTGGCGCGAAAGACGCATCGAGATAGCGGGCAGCCTCGACAACCAGGATGGTCCCCGTGCCCAGCTTCAAGGACATGTCACGGACCACGCCGCCCGGTCCCCGATAGCCGTCGGGTTCCTCGGCGAGTTGCATCTTTGAAGTCGCTTGAGGTTTCGGACAGGAACCGCTCGGGACGATCCAGATCTGATCGATTTCCAGGACCTCTTCCAGCCGGGACCGCCAGATGTCGGCCACGGTCTGGGTGGGGGTGATGGAAAGGTCGAGCGTCGCGCAGCCTGTCTCCTGCATCAGCGGGGATGGGCGAAGACCTCCGGACAGTACGACCGCGCACGCCTGCCCCTGCGTGGCTCCAGACACTGCAACTGCCTGCGAGTTCTCCGAATCGACCGATTCCACGACCGTCACACTCCTACCACCACTTATTATTGGTCGTTGGGATACAAGATACACCCCATA
>JAJDDL010000394.1 GCA_029260335.1 Phycisphaerales bacterium
TCTTGACTACATCGCCCACGTTCTTGACGAAACCGTCGGCAAGCTCAGAAATGTGGCACATGCCGTCGGTGCCGGGCGCGAGTTCAACGAATGCGCCAAAGTCCTTGGTCGAGACGACCTTGCCCTCGTACACGGTGCCAACCTTGATCTCTTCGCAGATTGCTTCGATCTCGGCGCGAGCCTCGGCGATGGTCTCGCCGTTGGGACTTGCGAGCAAGACGGTGCCGTCTTCCTCGACGTCGATGTTGACGCCGTACTTATCTTGCAATGCGCGGATGGTCTTGCCGCCGGGGCCGATGAGCTTGCCGATCTTGTCGGGATCGATGCTGAGGCTCACGATGCGCGGCGCGAACACCGAGATGTCTGCGCGGGGCTTGGCGATCGCCTTCTCCATCGTGTCGATGATCTGGAGACGTGCGACGCGTGCCTGCTCGAAGATGCTCCGGATCTCGTCGACCTGCAAGCCGCGGGCCTTGAGATCAAGCTGGATGCCGGTGATGCCTTCGCGTGTGCCGCCGACCTTGAAGTCCATGTCGCCGAAGAAGTCTTCTTCGCCGATGATGTCGATGACGTGGACGACCTTGCCCGAGTCATCGCTGAAGCGGCCGACGCTGATGCCTGCGCAGGTGTCCTTGATGGGCACGCCCGCGTCCATGAGCGCGAGGCACCCGCCGCAGATCGAAGCCATGGAGCTCGAGCCGTTGGACTCGGTGATGTCGCTCACAAGACGGATGGTGTAGGGGAAGTCGTCGGGGCTCGGGAGGATGCCCATGAGGCTTCGCTCGGCGAGTGCGCCGTGTCCGATCTCACGCCTGCCGGGGCCCATGATGCGGCCGGCCTCGCCCACACAGAAGGGCGGGAAGTTGTAGTGGAGCATGAACTTCTTGGAGTACTCGGGCATGAGCCCGTCGATGATCTGCTCGTCGCGTCCGGTGCCGAGCGCACAGGAGACGAGGCTCTGGGTCTCGCCGCGCTGGAAGAAGGCCGAGCCGTGGACCCGGTTGAAGATGCCGACCTCGGACTCGATCGCGCGAACCTCGTCGAACTTGCGGCCGTCGGCGCGGATGCTCTCTTGGACGATGAGCTGGCGGGTGAGCTTCTTCTCGAGCGTGCGGAAGGCCTCCTTGGCCCACTTGGCGTCCTCGATGGTCTGCTTGCTCGCCGAGACACTGGAAGTGTCCTCCTGGAAGTGCTCCTTCATCATGTTGGAGCGAATCTCGCTGACGCGAGCGGAGCGTTCGGCCTTGCCCTGGATCCGGCGGGCTTCGAGCAGGTCGCTCTCGACCGCGGCCTTGACCCGATCCATGATCGCGTCCGAAGGCAAGTTCAAGGGGTTTTTGATAGTCTTCTCGGTGCCGACCTTGGCAGCGAGTTCATCGATCAGACCGACGATCTGCTTGATGCTTTCGTAGCCGAACTCGATGGCGTCGGCCATGTCGGTCTCAGAGATCTCGGCGGCGCCGACCTCGATCATGTTGATGCCGTCGGCGTGGCCGCTGAGCACGAGATCGAGATCGGAGTATTCAAGCTGCGTGTTGGTGGGGTTGACCACGAAGCGCGGGCCGTCGTCGGTGTGGATCCGACCGACGCGGACGGTGCCGATGGGACCGTCGAACGGAGCATCGCTGATCGCGAGTGCGGCACTGGCGGCGACCGAGGCGAGCACGTCGGTGTCGTTTTCCCCGTCGTGGCTCATGACCCAGCACTGGATCTGGACCTCGTCGATGAAGCCATCGGGAAAGAGCGGGCGGATCGGCCGGTCGATCATCCGCATCGTGAGAATTTCTTTCTCGTTGGGAGCGCCCTCACGCTTGCGGAAGCCGCCGGGGAACTTGCCCGAGGCGGTGAGCTTCTCGCGGTAGTCGACCTGCATGGGGAAGAAGTCGAGCCCAGGCCTGGGATCGGCGCGAACGACGGTCGCCATGACGGTGCTGTCGGCGTAGGTCACGATGACCGCCGAGCTCGCGAGCTTGGCCACCCGGCCGGTGGCGATCGAAAGCATGCGCCCTGCGATCTCGGTCTCAACGACAGTGGTTCCGAGCTTTTCGGTTGTGATATGCATCTTTGCTCCTTGGTTGGCTCGCGTGCGCGAGCCAAGTTGCGAATGTTGGGTGCTTGCCGGCAAACAAAGTCCGGACCACCCAGAGTTTCGCGGGAGCGTTGAGCAACCGAGGCAGGGGGCAGAACGCACCGTGATGCGCTGTGCCTGCTGCCACCGAGGCTCGCCACCACCCCCGCGAACCGATGACAAAAGAAAAGAACCCGCGGGCGATCATGCCCACGGGTTCGCTTTGATTTACTTTCTCAGGCCAAGCTTCTTGATTGTGTCGAGGTAGCGTTCGCGCTGGGTGTTGCGCAGGTAGCGGAGCAAGCGGTTGCGCTTGGCAACCATCTGCACGAGCCCGCGACGACTGTGGAAGTCGTGCTTGTGCTCGCGCATGTGCTCGGCGACCTCCTTGATCCTCGCGGTCAAGATCGAGATCTGGACCTCGGGAGAGCCGCAATCGGACTCGTGGCGGCGATGGTCGGACATCGCTTCGTTTTTGTTAGACGCTGAGATCATGCTCTCGGCTCACTTTCGTTCGCTGTTCGTTCGGATTCGTGTTCTGACTGCAACGATAGGATTCGAGCCTGGCGCTATCAAGCCTCCAGCCAACCCAGAGTCGCCCGCCCCAGAGGGCAATCCTTCCGACTTCGGGCAATCTCAGAGCACATTGAGGGCTCGCGAGCCGATGTCGGGGCCATGACAGCACAGCAGGTTACGGCGCTATCCTCACGGCCTATGGCAGGTCCAGATATTTCTCGGCGAGTCAGCGGACTCAAGCCCTCCGTGACGGTTGCGGTCGCCCAGACGGCCCGGGCGATGCGTGCGGCGGGCGAGGACGTCATCGGATTCACCCTTGGTGAGCCCGACTTTGACACCCCCCAGTTTATCAAGGAAGCCGCGATGCAGGCCCTGCGCGAG
>JAJDDL010000395.1 GCA_029260335.1 Phycisphaerales bacterium
AGCCCCTTATCCTCCGCTTCCTCAACCGACTCTTCTTCCGTCTCGGCGACCTCCGCTCCCTCTGAGTCCTCCGCGTTCGCCTCTTCTGCCGGCTCGTCCTTGTCTTCCTTGCGCTTCTTCTCCAGCTCCTTCTGAAGCTCGTACTCCTCCTTGCTCAATCGGAACCGATCGAACGCGTCCTGGGTCAAGAACAACCCCATCACGTCGTACTCGGCCCCCCAACTCCCGTGGCTCCGCTCGCCGTAGCGGTCCGACGCATAGATCAGCGCCTCGCCGCCCATCGCCCACCGCGCGTTCGCGTCGGTGTACCCCGACTTGGACAGATCCACCGGCTCCGGATTCGATCCATCGGCCGGCACGAGCCCAACCTCGGTCACAAACGCACGCCCCCGGTTATAGAAATCCACCGCAAGCCACTCGCTATCAGGCGACCAGCTAAACCAGTGATCCCCGTCCGAGTACGAGTAGAACGTGTCACCCTTCAAAACCGTCGGCGCATCGCCGCTCTCGATATCCAGCACCCGCAGCGTCGTCCGGTTGTGCAAGAACGCGACCTTCTTGCCGTCCGGCGAATACTTCGGCTCAAACGCCTCGGCGACCGTCTTCATCAACGGCTTCTCTTCGATCTTCGTCGCGCTGAAGAAATACAACTCGTCATCATCGGCCAGCGTCGACTCGTAGATCCCCCAAGACCCACCCCGCTCGCTCGCGTACACGATCGACCGCCCATCGGGCGCAAAGTCGACGCTCCGCTCTTGCTCAGGCGTGTTGGTCACTCTCCGGGTCGTCGAGAAGTCGATCGAGGTCACGAACACCTCGCCGCGCACGACGAAGGCGATCTCCTTGCCATTGGGCGACACGCTAAACCCCGTCGCCCCACCGCGCTGCGTGCTCGTGCGCACCGCCGAGGCCCGCCCATCGATCGCAATCTGGATCGGCACCATTTGCGGCTCGCCATCCGCTGCCATGTGATAGATATCGCCATGCCAGCTAAACACAAGCTGATCGCCCGCCCCCGAAAGATCCCGCACCGGATGATGCTCGAACTCGGTCAACTGCTGGACATCGCCGCCGTCGGCGTCCATCTTGAACACATTGAAATCGCCCGCCCGCTCGGACAAGAAGTACACCGACTCCTCGTCGGCGGACCACATCGGATGCCGATCCTCACCCTCATAGTCGGTCAGCATCGTGAGCGCGCCGCTCTCGATGTCCTGCAGCCACACATCCCGCGTGACCGACGACGTGTGATGCTTGCGAAGCTCATTCTCAAAGCCCTTCACGTCGTGGTAGAGCATCCGACCGCCGTCGCCGTCGAGCCGCGCATGCAGCGCGGGCGTGGTCAGCAGCATCCTCGGCGTGCCCCCATCGAGCGAAACCTCATACAACTCCGACAACGCCCCGCTCGGAAACAACGCGCTCTCCACGTCATCCAGCCGCGAACTCTCGAAGATCACGCTCTTGCCATCTGCGCTGAACCCGCTCGGCATATCCCCCGCCGAGTGATACGTCAAACGCGTCGCCTCGCCGCCACCCGCCGGCATGACGTACACGTCAAAGTTCCCGTTGCGATCCGACGCAAACGCGATGTGCTTGCCATCGCGCGACCACACCGGCCGCGTCTCATACGCCCCATGAATCGTCAATGGCACCGCCCTGCCGCCCCGGCTCGCCACCGAATACAGGTCCCCGCCATGCGCGAACACGATCGTCCGCCCATTGGGCGAGATCGCCGGCGTGCGGAACCAGTTCGATGACACATCCTCGCCGGTCCCCGCATTAGCCAAGGAACCCGACAACACAACCGCGGCTACCGCCGTAGAAGCAATCAACATTCTCAATCTCCTCCAGGACCACGCCGAGCCCCGCGTGCCTCATGCTACAGCCGAGCGGCCGAATTGTTGAGCAAGAACCCCGCCTCCAGGTCCGATTACCCCGGCCGAATCCCGCCCCAGGCTCTCCCCACATACATTCCTAGTTCCGACGAGCCACGACGGTCAGGGAGTGACCAAGCACCCGCGCCCTCCCTTCCGCTCACCTTTCGCCGCGAATCCTGCCGCTCCGCCGCCCCCTCATCCGATGGGCTCCCCATACCCCGGAGTTTGCCCCATGCGCATCGCCGCCGACGCCCTGCCCGCCCTCGCCTCCGCCGCCGCCCAACTCCACGACCCCTTCCCCGCCGAGTTCGACCTCTCCCAACTCCTCCCCGAAAACGGCGGCGACGGCTCGCCTGGCTTTGTCATGCAGGGAACACAGACAACTCTTGGTTTGGCGAAAACGCAACCCACATCGGCGACCTGAATGCCGACGGCGTCGACGACTTCGCGATCGGCGACGCTAGTGTCGGCGTTGATGACGTCCTCGAACGAGGGATCGTTTACGTCGTTCTTGGTCTAACCCGACGTTGCAATCGCTCGAAGACTCGCTTCGCCATGCGCGACTCAAATCTGAGTCGCGCATCAACCAGCAAGCTATCTCGCCGCAGCGCACAAGCGTTCGGTAGAACACCCTAGTGAGTTATGCTCAAATTATGTTAGAATCACGCGCGTCGCGCACCACTTCTTGTAATTAGACTTAGAACAAATCTAACCTGATCAAATTCACGCACGAATCACCGACAAATTTGTCACTTTTTGGGGAAAGTCCCAGAATAATGACACCGATCGCTTAGCTTGTTCGCATGTGTTAGTTGAAACTCTTGCTGCGCAACGATGCGCATGCAACGCGTGGCGAACCGGTGACGTGTCGGGATTCCCGACATACCCACCCCTGGCGCCCGGGCTCACGCTCGGGCGCTTCCTTTTATTCACACACGCGCCGCATGCCGCACCGCGCTTCAACAATCTACCGATCCGCCATTTGTACCCTCTGCGTGACCAGAGCCTCGATTCTCTGCCCAAAACGCAGCACAAATACGACAAATCCCCTATCGCCAGAGCCACGCAACTCGCCTTGCACCCGATCCGGCTCGCAAGCCCCGCCCCGCGTCTTCACCTCGACGATCCCGCCGTCGTTGGCGCGCAACCACTCCCGCACGCGTTTCACTCGCCAGCCCATCCGAGCCTGCACCACGTAACTCGTCGCCCACGCCGACGCGCCTTCAAGCTCGCACGCCACAAGATCCCCTGTAAACAACCCCACACTCGGATGCAACATCCCAAGCCCAGCATGCGCCCCAAACTCTCCAAGTAACCCAGCGCGTTCGATCACCGGGTCCAACGCGTGCACAAACCGTCCTAACTCATGCACCGCAATCGGTGCTGGCTGGGCTTCTAACTCCCGCACAAGACTGTACGCCGTGCCATTGCCATCGATCATCGTGGCGCAACGTCCAAAGCGCACCAATTCTCCCGCCCAAAGCACCGCCTGGTTCATCCGCCCTTGCCGAGATATGTACTCCACCTCACCCGCGGGCAAGTCCTCGGCGTCCACCCCCGGCCCAAGCTTGATCGCCGCCCCGCGCGCCTCATCGCACACCCGCCGAACGAACCCAAGCCCCGGCTCCAGATCTTCAAGCCTGAGCTTTCGCCGCCCCTCACCCCGCCGCTGCGGATCCAAGTGAACAAACCGATCGTTCAGATCAACATGCTGCACATCCGCCACCACTGACCGCGCCCGATCGCCCGCCTCTTCTCCAGGCGCGCTACATCTCTTAACGTTCTCCTCAGCCATCCACGCCCGCACCGCCGAGTGATCCACTGCTTCGACAGACCCAACCTCCGCAAGCCCGATCGCATCGCCTCCAATCCCACAACACAAGTCGAGCACCGGGCGATCAGCCCCTGCAAACCGCGCAGCTTTATGTCGGGCAACATCCGTCGCACTCGCCATCTGCACGCCTGCCGGATCCGCCACAAGCCCCTCGGCCCTTGTTATCCGCCCCACCCCCCGCCGTCGAGCCTCCGCCAAACGCAGCGCCACCCGCACCCGCTCAGCCGAGCCCCACTTACGAAGCTTCTCAATCCCCGAGACATCACCCTCACGCACCAAGCCCGCGCGCGCCACAAACGCACGACCCTCGTCGCTGATCAGCCATTGCCAGTCCTCAAGCTGTCCCAGTTCAAGATCCACCCGACATTGAAGGCAACGCTCTCTCTCCGCAGCCGTCTCCTCCCAAAAGAGGCCCTGGCACAAGCCTGGGCTTTTCTGTGGTAGGACCGGCACCCTGCCGGTCATCGCGCTGCGATACCAACGCGCTGCACCCAAAGGGACCCCAGTTGGTCATTGAAGCACAAGCACAAAAAAGCCCAGGCTCGCGCCCGGGCCTCCTATCCGCGCTCGGCTATCCGCGCTCAGCGACCCGGGCCCGATGCTCCCGCACCATCCCCACCGTCTCTGCGACCGCCCGCCCCAACTCATCATTCACCACAAACGCGTCATACACCCCGCAGTTCTGGGCCTCGGCGATCTCCCGCTGAGCCTCCCCAAACCGCTTCTGGATCTTGTCCTCACCCTCGCGCTGGCGAGACCGCAAACGCAACAGCAAATCCTCCGGGCTCGGCGGCAGCACGAACACGCCGAACATCCCCGGCATCTTCTCTTTCACCTGCTTCGCGCCCCGCACGTCGATCTCCAGGATCATCAGCCCGCCGCGAGCTAGCGTGTCCTCCACCGGCCCCCTCGGCGTGCCATATCGCTTCTCAAACACCCCCGCCCACTCAAGCAACTCCCCGTCATCTACCATCCGATCAAACTCGGCCTCGTCCAAAAACCGGTAGTCGACCCCCTCGCGGTCCTTGGTCGCTTGGGCCCGCGTCGTCACGCTCACGCTGAAGACCGCGTCGTCGAACGCCTTCTCCACCTCGCGCGCAATGGTCGTCTTCCCCGCCCCGCTCGGCCCCGAAATCACCAAAAGCAATCCACTCATCGCCCCCAGCATACGCCCCCACCTCCGCGCTGGCGGCGACCACCAACGACAACCCGGGCGTCAGCATCCTGCCCCCGATCGCCGCAGGCGATACGCCCAAGAGAGGCCCTGGCGCAAGCCAGGGCTCCCGCGTCGCACTGCCCACATCAACCTTCGGACAATCCAAAAGCCCAGGCTCGCGCCAAGGCCTCTCTTGAATCGCGCACTACCCCCCAAATGAGTCGGCAACGCAGGCCTCTGGCGCAAGCCCGGCCCCCCGACGTACCATCAATCGGAGATACTCCAATGCCATTCGGCCTGCAACTCATAGAAGCGATCGGCATCCACCCACTCCCCCTCCAGCCGTTCGCCCTCCTGGCCGGCGCATTCACTGCACTCGTCTTGCCCTGGGCCCGCCGCCGAACCAAACGCGGATCATGCAGGTTCTGCGGTTATTCGCTCGCCGGCCTGGAAGACATCGCCCTCTGCCCCGAATGCGGCCGCCCACGCGCAGTCTCTCACGAATGGGACACCTACGGGCCGGTCAAATACCTTCTCATACTCATCGCGTCGCTCTTACCGCTCTTGGCGACTGTTGTCTTGGTCTCAGTGCAGCGATCCACGGACGTGGATCTTTTGTCAGTGTTCGATACCCGTACAGGTCTATGGCTGATATGCACGTTGGGATCATTTGGCCTGATGTTTGTGCATGCTCTGGTTCTCATTGGGGCCGGTGCGCGATGGCGGCTCGAGATGGGCTGGGTAGTTCCTCTGCTCACGCTGGCGGTGCTTGGAAACGAAATCGCCATCGGAATCGCATTGCTGTTCCCAGCGTTCGAGAGCTAAACGGGGCGGTGGCATCCTGCCGCCGATCGCCGCAGGCGATACGCCCCAAAGGAGGCCCTGGCGCAAGCCTGGGCTCCCGCATCGCATTGCGCACACCAACCATCGAACGACCCCAAAGCCCAGGCTTGCGCCAGGGCCTCCTTTACCACAGACGATTCACAACCAATACCCTCCCCCAAATGCTCGACCTCATCTACCACCCCCGCCACAACATAACTTGCCTAGGCCTCGAGCGCCTCCACCCCTTCGACACCCGCAAGTTCGCCCGCGCAATCAAGGACCTCAAACAAGACCGCGTCCTCGATCACTGCCGCATCCACCGCTCTCGCCCTGTGAAGCGCAAAGACCTCCTGCACGTGCACGATCTCGACTATCTCCGGTCCCTAAAATCTCCTAAGACTCTTGCAAAGGCCCTCGAAGTCTCTCAAGCCGCCCGCGCCCCGGCCTTCATCCTCGACCGGCTCATTCTCGCCCCCATGCGCCGCGCCACCGGCGGCAGCATCCTCGCCGCCAAGACCGCCCTCGAAACCGGCTGCGCCATCAACCTCGGCGGCGGCTT
>JAJDDL010000396.1 GCA_029260335.1 Phycisphaerales bacterium
GACCTCAAATACGAGGTCGTCACAGTCGCGCTTGCTCAAGGCAACCAGAATGTACCCGGTCTCATAGCGCAGGTTGAGCCAGATCAGCTTGCCATTGTAACGCTGGAGCACCACGCGTCCGGCAACCCGCACGACCGGACGTCGGTCCTCGTAGCCTTCTTCCTTGCCCCGGGCCTTGAACTCGTCATCGGCTTGGGCGTTGAACCTCGCCGAGGCCACGGCGAGCGGGAGCAATCCCTCTGTTCGCTGCCCATACGGATCGAGCCCCAGCTCGCGCACGCGATCGCGTTTCCGCGCCCGCTCCAGCTCGAGTTCGTGGGTCTGTTCTTGCTTACGTTCTTCGGTTGGTTCTGTCATGGGCCCTTCCAAGGCCCGATCGTAGCGGCGGCACTTTCACGCCGCAGGAAGATCCCACAAGGGTGCGTCGGCAGTACCGACGAGACCTGCTTCAAGACGCAAGGTGGTGGACAACCGGACCGTCGTCCTCGGCGTCGTTAATCACATCTGCAAGCGTGGTCTGTCCCAAGACCCTCACGACCGAGTGGCTCGCACGATCGAGCGTGCGTTGCAATGAGTCCAACGCCGGATCGGTCGCCGGCGGGGAGACCCGCAACCACTTGGAAGGATCGACAGCGTTGACGATATCCAACAGCTTGATCTGCGCGGCTTCTCGACAGAGGCGGTAGCCCCCGCCCACACCCCGGCGACCCGATACAAGGTCGGCGGCGGCCAGCATCTGCAGCACCTTGGCCAGGTAGTTGTGGGGCACGGTGGCAGCTTTGGCGAGTTCCGGGGTTGCGGTCAACCCATCGCCGTTGGCGGCCAAACACACCATTGCCCTTAACGCGTATTCACTAGTCTGAGAGAGCATCTCAACCTCCGGCAAGCTCTCCCCGCACGAGCTGCGCATACTACAACGATCTTGGAATCAGTTCCTGCTAACTTGTTCGTGGCTGAGTCGACCCGGTTCCAGCGTTTACCTTCTTCGAACTGTTATCGGGGTCACAGGTGGCTATTACAAATTTCACCTGGAATTCTCGGACGAAACTCCATCGCACTCCGCCGTTTCTGATACCCCGCCAGCATCTAGCGGGTTGCGATCTTAGCCCGCCCTGTGCAACACCTGGTCCATCTGCTGGCGCTCGGACGCCGAAGAGGATTCGGGCGATATATCTTGCAACAGATTCTCAATGATCGCATCCGGCGTTACCTGGTCTGCCTCGGCGTTGAAGTTGGTCAGGATTCTATGGCGCAACACCGGTTGGGCAACCTGCCGCACATGATCAAGCGTGACAGCGGGAGCGCCTTCCAACACCGCACGGGCCTTCGCCGCAAGAACCATGAACTCGCCGGCCCGCGGCCCAGCGCCCCAACCGACGTAGTCCGATACGAGTTTGGGTCTTGTATGCCCACCGTCCATCTCTTCGCTCACGCGTGTTGCGCGCACGAGGCGCAACGCGTACTCAACGACCGTGTCGCTCACAGGAGTTTCGCGCACCGTCTGTTGGATACGCCGGATGCCCTCGTCATCGATCACCTGCGCGATCTCCTGGCTCTTGCCGCCGGTGGAACGCTTGACGATCTCCAACTCCTCGCTCGCATCGGGATACTTCACGAGGATCTGGAACATGAACCGATCGAGTTGGGCTTCTGGCAGTGGGTAAGTTCCCTCCTGCTCGATGGGGTTCTGTGTCGCAAGCACGAAGAACGGGTTCGGCAGATCATGCCGAGTGCCGCCGATCGTCACGTGCCGCTCTTGCATCGCCTCCAAGAGGGCCGCCTGGGTCTTGGGGGGCGTGCGGTTTATTTCATCGGCCAGAATCACATTCGCGAAGATCGGCCCACGTACAAACGCCAACTCCCGGTGCCCGGTCGTGCGATCCTCCTGGATCACCTCAGTGCCCGTGATATCGCTCGGCATCAGGTCAGGAGTGAACTGCACCCGGCTGAACTCCAGGTTGAGCGTCCTTGCAATCGTGGAAATGAGCAGGGTCTTGGCAAGCCCCGGCACGCCCACAACCAGCGCGTGGCCCCGGCAGAACAGGCTCACAAGCAGTTGATCAACCACTTCCTCCTGTCCCACGATGACTTTGCCGATCTCGCGTCGCAGGTTGTCGTAGACCTCTCGTATCTCCGTCTGTGAGCCCGGCATGTGCAATCCTTCCGTGGGGGTCCGGTTTTGTCTATCGATCCATGGTACCGTTCGGATAAGACCGAGTTCCTTGGATAGAAAAACGGCCGCACGGGACTGTCCCGCACGACCGCTCGCGGAGCTTGGTAATCGCCTGGGCCAGAGGCCCTGGGCGACGGTTGTTGTTGGGACTCGCAACCCGGGTCTTTCAGGCCGACTACTGCTTTTCTAGCGCATTTGCCAGACGGTCGAGTCTCTGCTCAAGCCGCTCGATGCGCTCAGCAAGGTGACGGAGCTTGGCGTCCAATTCGCCGCCGTTGTGGACGTGAAGGTCCTTGTTGTGCTGGCCGTCATGCTCAAAGCGGAACGTGCCGCCCTTCTCGCCACCCTCAAAGCGGAACACGCCGGTCTTGCCATCGCCCATATCGAACACGCCGGTGTTCCCGCCGTGCAGACGAAGGCGCGGGGCAACCATGAAATCGCCCTGGGGGACGCCCTGGCGGAGCTCGCCGAAGACCTTGCCCTGCCATTCCTTGTGCAGAGGCGCCATCTCGATGTGCAGGCCCTTGAGCTTGTTCTTGAGCTCGTCGGTGATCTCGGCGTGCAGATCGGTGTGGAGCTCCAGGTTGCCGTGCTTGGTCTTGAGGTCCTTGAGGAGATCATCGACATCGATGTCCACATTGAACTCGGGGCTCAGATCGATGACCTGCTCACCAAACGCAAAGTCCTCGAATCGTGCCGAGGGAGCCAACCTAATCTCGAAGTTCTTCTTGTCGCCCTTGCGCAAGACCTGCACCTTGACCTGATCGCCTGGGTTCTTGCCTGAGAGCAGATCCTGCAGCTGCTCGACATTCACGGTGCGATTGCCATTGAGCCCGAGCAGCAGGTCGTTGGCCCGGATACCGGCCTTGGCCGCCGGGGTGCCGTCGATCACGCCATCGATCCGGATGGCACCGTCGATGCCGAGTTGCTTGAGCATATCGGCGTCGGCGTCAGAGATGTTGATGCCGATTATCGCGCGATTGGCAACGCCAGAAGGCTGGAAGACCGTGAACTCGTTTTCCTCGCCGCCGGGCGCGAAGAACACGTCGCCGTCGCCGCCGGTGTGCCACTTGAAGCCCGGCGCCGCGTCCTTGAACGTCTCCCAACCACCACTCATCATGGGCACGACGATGTCGTCGTGGCCCTCGATCTGGATGACAATCTGGCCATCCTTGTGGATGATCTGTTTCGGCTGGATTTTCTTGCCATTCACCGAGGCGGACACATCGTCGTTGACGATCTTGACCACGACCGAGATGTCGTCGTCATCGCCGCCGGAGCGCACGATGCTCTGGACGTTGCGGAGCATGTCATCGTCGGCCAAGTCGACGATCTTGTGCAGATCCTTATCTGAGAGAAGCTCAACAATCTTCACGTGCTGCTTCTTGCCATCAGCGCAGCAGTCTTCTTCGCAACCCTCGGGGCATGCCGGCGCCGCCGCTCCCGCGACCGCGACCAGGCTCAACGCCGACAGAATTCCTTGCAGTTTCATCCAAGACCTCCAGTTCCTCGTGCAATCACTTGCAAACAGACTTTGTGTACCAATCCCCGCGAACTCTTTTTGAACAAGATGCGCCCTGGGGCAGAACCCGTCGCGGCGCGAGAGAAATCTCAGAATGGACGCCTCGGCTTGGGCATCTCTTCCACCGGCAGCTTCACGAATCGCCCCAGCTCGTCCTGGCTGATCCGATACAGATCGACCTGGGTCTTTTCCAGGATCCTGCGGACATAGACCACCTCAAACTGGCCGGCGGTCTCCATCGGGATCGCCGTCATGACGTGCAGATCCGGATCCAGCGCCACCACGCGACCCTCGCGGACGCCGTTGGTCACGTAGGTACCCAACGCTTCATCGGCACTCAGCTGCGGAAGCAACTCTCGCTTCGCTTGGTTGAAATCGATGGGCAGCACGCCTGCTGTGTTGGTGTTGTTCTCGTTGCCCGAAGCACCGCCGAGAGTCGAAAACCCGAACGAGAACGCAAGGACCGCCGCGGCGACCCAACCACCCCAACTGGCCGCCACACGCACCCGTGAAGCGAAACTCGCCTGCGCGTGCTCCATGATCGGCGATTCAATGTCTTCCACACCCGCGGTCAGTATCCGCACCGCCGACGCAAGCTCTGCATGATCCTGCTGAGCGCTCGCCAGATCCGACCAGATCGCCGAGTCCTCGCGGGCGAGCGCATGCAGGGCAGACCAATCCTCGGCGGACGCCTCCCCATCGATCACACGCGAGATGAGAATGTCACGGTCAATCATGACGCACCTTCCAGAATCTGGCTCGTACCGGCCAGCTTGTCTCTGAGCATCCGTCTGCCGCGAGAAATCCGGGTCTCGACGGTCGTCTCGGGCAGGTCCATCGCCTGGGCGATCTGGCGATAGCTCATGCCGCGCACGCAACGCAAGATCAACGGCTCGCGATACCCCTCGGGAAGCTCGCTCGCTAGATCCATGAGCTTGGACGCTTGCTCCTTGGCCTGAACGATCGGATCTGAGTCTTGCTCGGCTCCGCTCAGGCGAAGTCGGAAATCGTTATCCAATCGGCTGCGGCGGGTCTTTTCTCGGCCGGTCGCCAGCGCGGTGTTGAGGGCGATCATGCGAAGCCAGCCGCGCAACGCCGCGGGATCGCGGAGCTCGTCGATCTTGCGGACCATGGTGAGCGCGACGTCCTGCAAGAGATCCTCCAAATCCACACCCTTGGGCTTGTGGGCCAAAAGGACCGCCGCGACCCATCGCCGATGCTCACGCCAGATCGCACGGATAGCTTCCGGGTCTCTCCGGATGGCCGCCCTTGCGGTCGCCAGTTCCCCGGGATCTATGGTCACAGAATCGATCCTCCGCTCTGATACCAGATGCGCCAGGGGGTGAACTCCGTCAGCGTTGACGAGATCTCCAGGAGGTTTGCGTGTTTTCGGCCCCACCCGCTGCGCTATCCTCCGCTCCAGCCCCCCGGTGATATCGCCGAGGCCGTCGTGTGGTTCGCGCCCGTCCTGTTCAGACCCCTTTTTTGAGTCCAGTAGTCCATGATCGATCCCAACTCGATGACCTTGGGCGAGCACCTGGAGGACCTGCGTCGGCGGTTGGTGCTGGTCTTTCTCGGCATTGCCCCGGTTCTTGTCGGCGGCTTGATTATCGGTCGTTCGGTTCTCGAACTGCTCATGGAGCCGGTTCGGCGATCACTGCAGGCTCAGGGGTTGCCCGCCGAGCTCCAAGCCACGGGTCCGCTCGAGTCTTTCTTCTCCTACGTCAAGGTCTCGGTGGTCATCGCGGCGATCGTGGGCAGCCCTTGGGTGCTGTATCAACTCTGGAAGTTTGTCTCCCCGGGTCTGTATGCCGCCGAGCGCCGGTTTGTGTACATCCTCATTCCGTTGAGCGCTGTGCTCAGCGCCCTCGGCGTCTTGTTCTTGTACTTCGTGATCCTTCCGGTCGTCCTGACGTTCTTCATCAACTTCGGTGCGAGCATCGGTGAACGCGACACACCCATCGTGGAAACGGCGCCCGGATTGATCTTCCCGACCATCCCCGCCATTGACGGCGACCCGACAGATCCTCAACCCGGCCAGATGTGGATCAACAAGAAACTCATGCAGCTGCGCGTCGCGATCCCATCGATCAACGGTGATGGCGAGATCTCAATCTCCATCCGCGGCACGGCGCTCACCAAGGGCTTTGGCATCTCCCAGCAGTATCGCGTGAGTGAGTACATCAAACTCATCTTGAGCCTGGCTATCGCGTTCGTGATTGGATTCCAGACGCCGGTTGTCGTGCTCTTGCTCGGTTGGGCCGGGATCGTCGACCGGGCCATCCTCGTCAAGTACCGCAAGCACGCGATATTTGTCGCGGCACTGCTCAGCGCGTTCCTGACCCCGGCCGATCCCTTGAGCATGCTCCTACTCGCGGGACCTTTGTACATTCTGTATGAGTTTGGCGGCCTGCTGCTGATCATCCTCCCGGCATCGCGTGTTGCGGGCGACAATCCCTATCGCAATGAAGACCAATGAGTTGGCTCCGTCGCTTGTTTGGCCGCGATGATCAGCCGGGGCTCGCCCGCGCACAACCCACACAGCTTGATCTCAACGCGATGACCGACGCGTTGGCTGTTGCTCGCGACGCGGCCGTCGCGGGAGAGGTGCCCGTGGGATCCGTGGTCTATGAGACATCGACAGGCCGCACGCTCGCATCGGCCGGGAATACACGCGAGACCAAGGCGGATCCGACCGGGCACGCCGAGCTCACCGCGATACGCGAAGCCTGCAAGGAGCGAGGCGATTGGCGTCTGAGCGATTGCACGTTGGTAGTCACGCTCGAGCCGTGTGTTATGTGTGCCGGTGTTATCGTCAACGCGCGCGTCGGGCGCGTGGTTTATGGGGCGAGCGATCCAAAGGCGGGCGCTTGCGAGAGTCTCTACACCGTGCTCAACGATCCGCGGTTGAACCATCGGCCGGAAGTCATCACCGGTGTGTGCGCAGCAGAGTGCGGCGAGCTGCTCAGCGCGTTCTTCCGCGATCTTCGTGTGCGCAAGCGCCGAGAGACGCGTGCCTGAGCTCCCCGAGGTCGAGACACTCCGCCGAACGCTTGCACAAGCGGTGGGGGGTCGGACGATTCTCTCGGCGACCGTGCACCGGCGCGACATGATCGTCGCCCAAGGCGATCCACAAGGCGGCTGGTCGCGAGCCAAGCACACCCGCGCACCAACACGCTTGACCGGGGCCATGATGCTCGCAGGGGCGCGCATCGACCGATTCATCCGCCTGGGCAAGCGTCTGGCGATAGTTGCGAACGACGGTCGCACCCTCGAGGTACACCTCGGCATGACAGGCCAAGTGCTCGTCGCCGCGCCGCGTGCAAGGCTCGCGCAAGCAGACCATGTGCACGCGCGGTGGAAACTCGACACAGGCGAACGCTTGATCTTCCGCGATCCCCGCCGCTTCGGCGGACTCTGGGTTTATCCAAGCGAAGAAGCGATGCATGCGCAATCGTGGGACAACGTCGGCCCCGATGCACTCACCATCAGCTCGCGTGCACTGCACGAGCGCGCTCACAACGCGGTAAGACCAATCAAGACCGTGCTGCTTGATCAACACGTGATCGCGGGTGTTGGCAACATCTACGCAGATGAGTCGTTGTTCAAGGCACACATCTCGCCTGAGCGATTAGCCAAAGACTTGGACGGCAACGACTGGACACAACTCACCCGCGCGATCCGCCACATCCTCTCTCAGGCGATCGACGCACGAGGGACGACCCTGCGCGACTATCGCGATGCCCGAGGCCAGGCGGGCACCGGTCAGTCGATCCTGCGGGTCTATGGCAGAGCCGGGCTCGCGTGTGTCCGTTGTGGCCAACTGCTGCA
>JAJDDL010000397.1 GCA_029260335.1 Phycisphaerales bacterium
CAAGGTCAAGGTGCTCAACACGCTTCGATTTGCCATCGAGTTGGAAGAGGGTGAGCCGGACCTGTACTTCCGGTCCAAACGCCTGAGCGAATACGACGCCATCATCCCCCGGATCGGAGCGTCCATCACCTATTTCGGCACGGCGGTGGTTCGCCAGTTCGAGCAGATGGACGTGTTTACGCCCAACACGGCCAACGGCATCGTGAACTCGCGAGACAAGCTTCGGGCGCTGCAGATCCTATCGAGGCACGACATCGGCATCCCCAAGACCGCATTCGTGCGGAATCAGAAGGACGTGCTCCCCGCCATCGAACGCGTCGGCGGAGCCCCGGTGGTCATCAAGTTGCTTGAAGGGACGCAGGGAGTCGGGGTGATCCTTGCCGAAACAACCAAGGTCGCCGAGGCGATCATCGAGACACTCCAGAGCGCGAGCCAGAACGTGCTCGTGCAGAAGTTCGTTTCTGAGAGCAAGGGCAGGGATGTCCGAGCGTTCGTCGTGGGTGATCGAGTGGTCGCAGCCATGCGGCGGGTGGCAGTCGGCTCGGAGTTCAGGAGCAACATCCACCGTGGAGGGAAGGCCGAACTGCTTGAACTCGAGCCGGCCTACGAGACCGCCGCGGTCCGGGCGGCCCAGATCATGGGCCTGCGGGTCGCGGGTGTGGACATGCTCGAGTCCAAGGATGGGCCGCAGATTATGGAGGTGAACTCGTCGCCCGGCCTGGAGGGGATCGAGGGCGCGACACAGTTGGATGTCGCCGGCGCGATCATCGATTACATCGCGTCGCAGGTCAACTTCCCCGAGATCGATATCCGCCAGCGCCTGACGGTCAGCACCGGGTATGGCGTGGCCGAACTACTTGTTCCCGACGGATCTGATCTTATTGGCAAGACGATTACCGACTCAGGTCTGCGGGAGCGAGATGTTGTCATTCTGACTCTTAACAGGGGCACGAGCGTCATCTCGAATCCCAAGGGCAGCCGCGAGATGGTGCCCGGCGATCGCTTGCTCTGCTACGGCAAGCTCGAAGCAATGCGAGATCTCGTCCCGGCCAAGCGTCGGCGCAAGGTCAAGGTCAAGAAGCTCGATCCAGAAATGGTCGACGCGATCGAAACGCACTAGCAAAGACCAAAGCATGAAGAATCAGCCAAAGAGTGTAGAGTGTTGGGACCAGACGGTTGTCGCCCCAGGTGAGCAGCAAGAGGTCGGCATCAAGATCACCGAGAGCTACGCGAGTGCGAGCATTACGATCCCGGTCTATGTCTGGCGCGGCAAGGAGCCTGGGCCGAGCGTTTTGGTCACGGCCGCGGTGCATGGCGATGAGATCAATGGCACGGGGATCATCCATCATCTGCTCACTGAGCAGCCATTCGAGGTGAGATCGGGATCGCTCGTGCTCGTGCCCGTGGTCAATCTGAGCGGGTTCGAGACCCACACGCGGTACCTTCCGGATCGGCGAGATCTGAATCGGAGCTTTCCGGGCTCGAACTCTGGCAGCTTTGCGAGCCGCATGGCGCGCAGGATTTTCGATGAGTTGGTGATGCGATGCGATTATGGCATTGACTTGCACACTGCCGCGGTTCGGAGAACGAACTTTCCCAATATTCGTGCCGACATGACTAACCCTGAGCTCGCGGCGTTTGCACGGGCGTTCGGCACTGAGCTCATCGTGAGCGGCAAGGGGCCGGAGGGCTCGTTTCGACGCTGCGCCTCAAGCGCCGGGTGCATGACACTTATCCTTGAGGCTGGGGAGGTCTGGAAGGTGGAGCCGACCGTCGTCGAGTATGGCATTCGGGGCATCCAGAACTGCCTGATCCATCTCGGCATGGTCGAGGGAGACATCCACCAGCCGGCGTTTCGAGCCGAGACCGATACCAGCCGCTGGGTGCGTGCCCAACGCGGCGGTTTCTTGCGCTTCCATGTCGCGCCCGGCGCGATCGTGGAACAGGGCCAACCTATCGCGACCAATACGAGTCTCATGGGGCAAGAACGCAACGTCATCAAGGCTCCTCGCAACGGCATTGTCCTGGGAATGACGACCATCCCATCGGTCGCGCCAGGCGATCCGGTGTGCCACCTGGCGTATCCCAAGGCCGGTACGCTCCGACGCGCTGGGCAGGCTCAAGACGCGGTGTCTGATGAGAGCCTGCATGGGCGGGCCCTGCAGAACTTTGGGAATGTGATACCCGATGGCATCGGGGGGACCGCGTGATAGAAACCCAATCGTCGGGAGAAGAGGCCGCACGCCAGAGCCTGCCATCGGCCATTCGTGATGGCCGGGCCGACGAGTGCGCAAAGCTCGTCTCGGAGATCCCTCCCAGCGATGCGGCCCATGTCTTGGGAGGTCTTTGCGACACCGACAGGCTCGGTTTGTTGGAGTTGCTCGATGCCGAGTTGTCGGCGCAGGTGCTCGATCATTTGCCCGAATCGCAGGTCGTGGATGCGGTCGAGGCTCTAGCGCCCACGGTTGCCGCGAGGATCGTCGAAGAGTTGCCCAGCGACGAGCAGGCCGACCTGATCGCGACCCTCGATGCTGACGACGCCGAGGCCATTCTCACCGAGCTTTCAAAGGAACAGGCTGACGAGATTCGTCGGCTCGCGTCGTACGCCTCGAACACGGCCGGCGGGCTCATGGTCGCGGAGTACCTGCGATTCCCTGAAGACTGGACCGTCGGACAAGTGATCGAGGATCTCGGCGACCGTGCCGAGGAATACGCCGACTATGACATCCAATATGCATACGTCGTCGATGGGGATGAGCGACTGGTGGGCGTCTTGCGGATGCGAGATCTGCTGCTGTCACGACGGACCGACACAATCGCGTCGAGGATGATTGCGGATCCGCTCTCGGTCGATGATGAGGCATCTACTGCCGATCTCGAGGCCTTCTTCGATGAGCACAAGTTCTTTGGGCTACCAGTGGTAGGTGAGAAACGTCGCCTGGTGGGTGTCGTGCATCGCTCGGCGGTCGAAACGGCGCTTGCCGAGAATGCCGAATCCGCGTTCCGGCAGAGTCAAGGCATCATCGGCGGCGAGGAGCTGCGTTCCATGCCCTTGCGTGTGCGCTCGGGCCGA
>JAJDDL010000398.1 GCA_029260335.1 Phycisphaerales bacterium
GAATCGAAGTGAGCGAAGCGATGCCCGCTCCAGGGAATCCGACGATGAACACCGGATCGGCTCGTCCGTCAGCCGCACCGCTCGTTTCGGCCCACGAATCCGGATCAAGTTCATCGGTCTTCTCTCGCGCGTGGCGGATCCACGCCGCGAGCCCGCCCGCCGGGAACCGCTTGGCCGCCTTGCGCTCTCGCATGACCGCCTGTCCCTCGGCGACGCTCGCGAAAGCCCCCTCGGCATCCCCCCCGGCGTCGAGCGCGAGCCCCAACTCCACGCACACGCTGCCGTAGGTCCACTTGCTTTCGATTCGCGGATCAGTCTTCAAACGGCGCAAGCGCCCGACCGCGCTGGCCAGGTCGCCATCCTGCCGATCGAGCCGAGCGAGCGCGAGTTGCAGGTCGATGTCGTCGGGATTCTGGCCGAGGGCGCTGGCGGCATACCACCTTGCGTCCTCGCGCATGCCGAGCCGTTCGCAGACGGCGACGAGTCCCGCGTGCGCTCCGTCGACTTGCGGATCGATCTCGATCGCTTTCTGAAAACTCTGCATCGATCGTTCGGTTGTGGCAAACTCGCGCTGCAGATAGGCGACCTTGACCCATCGGCCCGCGTTGGTGTCATCCAGCGCATTAGCACGCTCGTAGCATGCCAACGCCGCTCGCTTGCGATTGCGAAAGAGCTCATCGCCCAGTTTTTCCAACTCTGTCGGCTCTTGGGGCAACGCCGCCTCCATGGCGGCGCGTGCGGCTGAGGCCTCTTCTGAGCGGCCCAGTCGCTCAAGCAAGGCGATCAACTCCAGATGGCTCTCCCAATGGTCCGCGCGCATGCCGACGGCACGAGCGAGCGCCGCTGCGGCATCCTCATACCGACCCATCCGGCGCAGCGGGGCCGCAAGCAGATACGAATAGATGAACTCCTCGGGTGCGGCTTCAATCGCCCGTTCCAAGCATTCGGCTGCGCGCCCAAAGAGCAATCGCGAGTTCCAGATCTGCGATAACCCCGCCCAGATCCTCGCGTTCTGAGGATCATCGGCCAGGATCTGCTGGTACGCCTCGCTCGCTTCCTTGAGCTTGCCAAGCCGGTGCAGGTCCATCGCCTGCTGGATCTCGCTTACCTCGGCCAATCTCAGTCCTCCCGCAAGGCATTCAATCCGAGTAGCCGAACGCCTCGACATACGGCTGCAACGTACGCATCGCTTCGCCCATGTGCTTCTCGTAGTTCCGCCATCGCGCTACGGCCTTGCGATCGATCGGCGCGACCACGCGTTCATAGCTCGGCGTGCTGATCGCACGCGTCTTGGCGCCTTCCTGGAAGCTCGAGATGCCGTCGTTCCAATCGAGGCCCAGGAACTCCAGCACGCGCCGGACCGTCGGCTCAAACTCAGCCGTCAGGTCCTCGTAGCGATACTCCAGGAATGGCTGTCCGATCTTGTCTCGCGAGGCAAGCCATAGGTCCATGACACCCGCGTACATCTGCGCGGTGCTCTCGATCGAATGAAAGTGCAACATCGCTTCGTTGGCGTCGAACGATTGCATGAACCCCGACAAGCAACAGTCGCGCGGATCGCGCAACGCGACCAGCAGCTTCGCGTTTGGGAACACCCTTCGGATGAGTCCCAGACGCGTCAGATTCAAGGGAAGTTTGTCGATGACCACTCGTTTCGTCGAGTCTTGTCCGAGCCTTTCGCTGAGGGCTGCCTTGTACTCTTTGCCCAATGCATGGGCTTGCTCATCGCTCAGAGCCGCGACAACCGCGTCCTCGCTCTCCAATCCCGTCATGAGCCGCGCCGAGCGAAGCACCGGACGATCGAGCAGGTTGATCTCATCGAGCGACTCGACGTCTTCGTGGGCGCGAAGCACCTGTTCCATGAGCGTCGTGCCCGATCGCGGGAAGCCGACAAAGAACACAGGCGACCAATCCTGCGGCTCACCAACAGCGCCCAGTTGCTGTGCCGCAACCTGTCGCTCTTGGAGTTGCTTGGGAAAGGTCTCCAGATCGAACTGGCCTTCGAGTGATTCGAGCCAGGCACGCTTGCCCGACGCGATCGCCTCAAACGCCTGATCAAACTCGCCCATGGCATCCAGCGCGTGGCCGCGTTCGATGAGCAGCGGCGCCAGCACCCGCTTATCTTCCACGCCCTTGTCTAGCGCCGCTCGCGTGATTTCCTCTCCACGCTCAGGATGTCCCATCCGCCGCTCCACTCGTGCGAGGATCCGCGCGAGCACGGTCTGATCGGGCGCGAGTTCGAGCCCCTCGCGAGCGGATGCTGCGGCTTTTTCAAGCTTGTGGGTCTTCTCATAGATGTCGGCGATGACCATGCACGCCATCGCGTTCTTGGGATCGGCGTTTCGAGCCCGCTTGGCTGCGTCGAGTGCCTTGTCATAGTGGCTCAATCGCTGATGGCACGACGCGAGGCGAATGAGTATGGGGGCTCCCGTCGCGCCGCCGGCGATGACCTGCTCGTAGCACCCCACGGCGAGTTCGAATCGACCAAGCCGGGCTAATCGCTCGCCGAGCTGTGCCAGGGCTTGGGAGTTGCCCGCCGCCGCCTCGATTGTCTCCTGAAAGCCCTCCTCGGCTTGCTCCAACCGATCGAGTCGCTCCAGCGTCGCGGCGCGCCAGAACATGGCCTCGAAATCCGCCGGGTTGAACAGGCACGCCGCTTCCAGATGTTCGAGCGCCGCCTCGGATTGCCCAACGCGATTCAACGCCATCCCGAGCGAACGACGCACCAGCGGGCGATGCGGCTCACGCTCTGCGATAGGCGATAGCAGCTCGATCGCCTCAGCTGTCCGATTGGTGTCCATCAGCACATAGCCGAGGATCGCCGATGCCATGGGCATGCCAGGCGAACGCTCCAACACCTCACGCAACACCTTCTCGGCGCCGGCGAGGTCGCCCGCACGTTGCTTCGTCACCGCTGATTTGATCTGCTCTTCCAACGACGCCAAGGCTGCACCCTCTCGAAGATCTTGTCGCCGTCCGGCGAGTTAGCGGAGCGATAGAATGAAGGCGTGCAGCCGATCGGTCCCGCGTTCGATCGTCTGCTCGTCGCAGGCGAACGATAGCCGGATATGGTTCTGGCCTGGCGCCCCGAAGTCCTCGCCCGGAATCACCGCGAGCTTGTGCTCTCGGAGCATCGCGTCGCAGAAAGTGAGCGACGACTCGATTTTGGCGCCCGTCGGGCTCACCTTGCCGAAGTGTGCCGAGACATCGGGGAACGCGTAAATTGCACCCTGGGTCGAACGCACGCCCAGATCAGGAATCGCGCTGAGCCGTTCGTGCATCACATGCGAGCGTCCCTCGAACGCTGCTCGCATCCTCTCGACTTCTGCATCGCCATCCTGGATCGCCTTTCGGATCGCCGGCAGGATGAAGCTTGTGGTGTTGGTCGAGATCTGGCCTTGGAGCGTGCCGATGGCCTTGATCAGCCGCTTGCCGAACTCACCCGGACAGGCGCAGTAGCCCGCTCGCCAGCCGGTCATCGCGTATGCCTTGCTCAGGCCGTTGATCGTGACCACTCGCTCGGCGATCTCAGGGATCGACCCGAGTGAGAAGTGCTTGGCTCCCGCGTACACGAGTTTCTCATAGATCTCGTCGACGATGACAACAAGCCCCGGTGCGCGATCGCGAGCGGCCTCGCCGATCACACGCCCGATCGCTCGCAGGTCATCCTCGGAATACATGGTGCCGCACGGATTGCTCGGCGTGCAAAGCACGATCGCCTTCGTCCATGGTGTGATGGCCTCGTCCAATCGCTCGGGCGAGATCTGGAATCTCTCGGCTGCGGAGGTCTCAAGAGGCACCACCTCGGCCCCCGCCAACTCCGCGATCGGCTCATAGCTCACCCATGTCGGCGTGGGCATGAGCAACTGACCCGCCCGCTCGCCCGGCTCGGGCGAATCAAACAGACAATGCATGAGCACGAACAGAGATTGCTTGGCCCCCGCGCTGATCGCGACGTTCTCCCACTCGAGCCCGGCGATCCCGTTCTCTTGCACGAGTTTCTGGGCGATAGTCTCGCGGGTCTCGCGATCACCGAGGGTCGCGATGTACTTGGTCTGGCCCTCGCGGAGGGCCTCCATCGCG
>JAJDDL010000399.1 GCA_029260335.1 Phycisphaerales bacterium
TCTCCAATGACCAACTCCGTCGCCTCACCAACACCTTCGAGATCCACTGGCCCCACTGGACCTGGTTGCTCACCATCTGGGTCTTTGCGTGGTGGTTGTTCGCGATCGGCTGCGGCTTTCGGTTCCCAAGGCCATTTCTGCATTGGATTCTTCTGGCCGCCATCGTCGCACTCGTCACGAGCCTCGCCATCGACAGTCTCACGAGCCATTACTTGTTTACCGTGCTCTTTGAACCCGGCTGGTGGTCCAGCGCTTCGTCCGAGCTGGATCGGCGGATTCAACGCCGTTGAACTACCACCTGCGCCCAGAACCTCCTCTCATGATCCGACGTAACTACAGGCAGGCCAGATCGCTTGTTACGATGCAAGTCGTCGCGGGACAACAATCCTCGGGAGTATCGCCTTGGAGCAAGCAGGCCAGACCTTCCAACCGCAATGCCCCCGCTGCGGCTACGACCTTTCAGGCCACATCGCCACCTGGGAATCATCGTGTCCCGTCGAAGGCCAGTGCAGCGAATGCGGCTTGGAGTTCGCCTGGCGCGAGGTCCTCGTGGATCGTGAACGCGCGAACATGTGCCACGTCGAGCACTGCTCCGGTCGGGCGATTCCGTTGGCGGCAAGCCGGACGCTGCTCTGGAGCGTGTTGCCTTGGGTCTTCTGGAAGAATGTGAGACTGCAGCACGAGCCGCGTGTGGGTCGGATGCTGTTGTGGCTGGGCTTGATCCTATTTAGTTCCCACCTGGTCGCATCGACGGCGACGGCAATCGCACTCTCTCAGATCGAACTCCGCCACGCAAGGCTCTTGAATAGCACGCTCCCTCGGCAGACCGCTTGGATTCAATCGATCATTCAGCAGACGAAGGCTTCCAATGAGTTTCACTCAGAGGAGGCGCGGAATACGCATCTCAAGCGCCTGGACACAGAGCTTCAACAAAGCAAGACCCCTTACGCCGAGCCCATCCTGACATTGAACCAGGCCATGAAGGCCATCGGTACACCCGTGCTCTTTATTCGCGATGACTCGGACAGACTCACCCGCGATATTGTTCAGTCCGGACCATTCGGGCCACGACTTGGCAACGGCTGGCAGGTATCGGTCATCCGATTCTGGCGCCCGCGTGCATTCGTAGTGGGCGTGACGCTCTCGCTTTCTTATCTCATGCTCATTCTCATCCTTCCTGTGACCCGCCGAAAACTCCACATCCGGCGCGGCCACATCGCTCGCGCAACGATCCTGGGCATGACCTGGCTCCTGCTACCCGCGATTCTCCGCTTCGCCGAGAGCGTGGGCGACATACGCCAGTTCCTCCGCACGCCCGCCACGGCATGGAACGTGCCCGGCACGCCCCTTTCATATTCCTGGCACAGCGACTGGGCGCTCTGGAGTTGGATCCTGTTCGCGTGGATATCCACTTGGTGGCTCTGCGCCATCTGGCGGGGATTCCGGTTCCCTCGCCCGGTTCTTCACTGGGCGCTGCTCACTATCGCGGCGGTTCTCCTGACCCTCATCGTCCTGCTCATGTTCTCCGGCGTCGCGGAGTTTGATCGGTTCGTTGAGTGGGATGAATGGTTCACAGCGACAAGTCGATCCACGGCCCGACAACTCTCTACTCACAACATCGATATCGTCCGTTGATTCGCTCGCCTCGGGAGGGACGGCTACAGCTTCATCGACAGGTAGGGCGATATCATCGCCCATGAGCAACGACCCCATCGCCGCCTCCGTCCAGCACCTCCTCCCCGAGCGCGACCCCGCCGCCGGCGCCATCCTCGCCGCCGAGGCCAAACGCCAGGAGACCACCCTCGAACTCATCGCGAGCGAGAACCACGTCTCCGCGCCGGTCATGCACGCCATGGGCACATGCCTGACAAACAAGTACGCCGAGGGCTCTCCCGGGTCCCGCTACTACTGCGGGTGCGTCCACCACGACGACGCCGAGCGTCTCGCCCAAGACCGCGCCAAACAGCTCTTCGGGTGCGAATACGCCAACGTCCAGCCCCACTCAGGCGCCAACGCCAACGCCTCGATCTTCCTCGCCCTGCTCAAGCCGGGGGACACCTTTGCGAGCCTCGTGCTCGCCGACGGCGGCCACCTGACCCACGGCTTAAAAGTCAACATGTCCGGCAAGTGGTTCAACCCCGTGCACTACCCGCTGCACTACGACAAGTCGCACCCGCAGTTTGAGCAGATCGACTACGACGAAGCCGAGCGCGTGTGCATGGAGCACAAGCCCAAGCTCATCATGTGCGGCTACAGCGCCTACCCACGCGTCATCGACTTCGAACGCTTCCGCGCGATCGCCGACAAGTGCGGCGCGCTCCTAATGGCAGACATCGCCCACATCGCGGGCTTGGTGGCTGCGGGCGAGCACCCGAGCCCCTTCCCACACGCCCACGTCGCAACCACGACCACCCACAAAACCCTCCGCGGCCCCCGCGGCGGACTCATCCTCACCAACGACGAAGATATCAACAAAAAGGTCAACCGCGCCCTCTTCCCAGGCTTCCAGGGCGGCCCGCTGATGCACGTCATTCTCTCGAAGGCCATCGCCTTCGGCGAGGCGCTCAAGCCTGAGTTCAAGGCCTACCAACAGCAGGTCAAGAAGAACGCCCAAGCCCTCGCGACAGCCTTGACTGAACGCGGCTATCGCATCACCAGTGGCGGCACCGACAACCACCTCATGCTCGTCGACCTCCAGCCTCGCGACGCCGAGCTTACCGGGGCCGACGCCGAGGTTTGGCTCGAGAGCGCAGGCATCATCACCAACAAAAACGGCATCCCCCAAGACCCGCGTCCGCCGCGCGTGACGAGCGGCTTGCGTCTCGGCACCCCGGCGCTCACGACTCGCGGGCTCAAGGAGCCGGAGATGGACGTGGTCGCAGGGCTCTTCGATCGCGTGCTCGCAAGCAAGGGCGATCCCACCGAGTGCGAAAAAGTCCGAGGCGAAGTCGCAGATCTGTGCGGAAACTTCGCCATGCCCAGCTAAAGCAACGTACTCATTACGAGCCGGTAGCGCAAGCTAGGGAGTGCGCACAAGCGACTCTCAAGCGAAAGCAATCGCCCCGAGCGCAATGCCCGCACCCGCACATTCAATCTCATCAATGATGCGACCCTCGCGCGAACTTACCTCGCTCGCGAGGCAATTGCATCAACCCGCCCGTCTTACGGCTGCTCTCGCTGCGTTGATGAGGAGTTTGGCGGCGATCCAGTTGTGGACTCGCTGCCATCCACGCACCCAAGTGGGCAGATGGTCGAGCCCGACCGGCGCGTTGCTGAGCGTGCCGAAGAATCGCTCGATCGTCCACCGCTGTTTGACCAGCGATCGGCCGAACTCGGTCCGATTGTCTTCCAACAGCTGCTTGCTGCGCAGCCGCGAGGGGCTCTGGGCGCGATGTCCGACCTTGCGTCCCGGGCCGTATCGACGCGGCGCGATCATCTGCACGCCGCGAGCGTGGGCGAGTTCGAAGAGTTTGTTGGAGTCGTAGTTCGCGTCGGCAAGCAGGTAGCCCTGGTGATCCAGCGTTTCCAGCATGCGCCGGGCCATGGTGCGTTCATCGAAGTTCATCGGCGCCACACGCCATCGCAAGACCCGGCCGAGCGGCGTGACGATCGCGTGGAGCTTGTAGCCCGTGGCCTTGCCGCTCGCGGCCCGGCCATAGCCTGCCTGCTTGTCGTGCGAGTGTGGGCCGATGGGCAGCGGCTTGCCATCGATCACCGCGACGCACTCGCTCTGCCCGCTCGCCTCCAGCTTCTCGCGGAGCCGCTCGATGAGTTGGCCAATGCTGTCAGTTCGCATGCGTCTAGAAAGCGTGGATGGATTCACCAAGCGTCCGCGATGCATGCCCTTGGGCCAGTTGACCGGGTCGCAGGCCCACTTGGCGGTTCTGCCATTGAGCACGCCCCAAAGGTACACTTCGAGGATGGCCCCGTCGGTGTAACCGAATCGACCGTTCTTGCGGCGGCGTCCGAGCGTCCGCAGAGCGATCTTGATCGCCAGGAAAATGCTGCGTTCCATGCCGTTTCTCCTTGTCTTGGCAGACAAAGAGCATGGACGCAGCGCGTCAAATGTGCAAGCTAGTAGACGCTAATCGCGCAATTGCCTCTTGCGCTTCGGGCTCGTGTAGAACAGATGCTGAATCAGCTGGCTTGAAACTCGACGGAGAGGACTGTTGCGTCGTCTGCCATTTCGATGCCGGCAACCAGATCGAAGGCGGCTTGCACGTCTGATGGGCTTGAGGGCTGGTCAGCGATG
>JAJDDL010000400.1 GCA_029260335.1 Phycisphaerales bacterium
GGATCGGATCATCGTCTTGGATGGCGATCTCACGGCCGAGCAACGCCAGCTTGCCCAGATCGAACGCGATGCGCGGAATGTCTCGAGCCTGGCAGAGGCGGCCGATCACCTGCGCGAGTTGATGGGCGGCACGATCGAAGCGCTCAACGGCGGCGAGAAGCGCACGCGTCAGCAGCCGCAGAAACTGCAGCGGGGCGCGACGGATGCATCGGTCTGTGCGATCATCCCCGTCGATCTCGAGTTCGGCGGGCTTGGCAACAAGCGGAGCCTCGATCAGCCGATAGCGATGGAGCAATCGGCACTGCAACTGACATTGCACAGGCTCGCACACGCCGAGCGGATCGAGCGGGTCATTCTCTTGAGCGATGAGCCCGAGCGAGTGCGTGCGCTTGTTCGTGACTGTCCCGGTGATATCGAGATCGTGCACGCCCAGAGCAATGCCGAGAGGCGCCGAGCAGTTTCGCAGGCCCGCGTGTTTGCGCACGCGAGCTGGCGAGGCGGGATTGCGGGGCTCACGGTTTACGATGAGATCTTCGAGCCCGAGGTGCTGCATGAGGTCATGGAAGACCTGGCGATCGATGCGGCGTGTTTGTTGGGGCCCGACTGGTCGCTTATCGATCCGGAACTGGTCGATCGGGTGATCGAGCGGCACATGGAGGATCCAACGGGAAGAACGCTCGTGTTTACGCAAGCCGCGCCGGGCCTTGGCCCTTGCTTACTCTCGCGACAGCTTGTGGGGGAGATCGCGGCTCAGGTGGAGCGTGCCGGACCCTTGGCGAGTCTGGGCGGCGTGCTTGGTTACATCCCCGACTCAGGGCGGGCCGATCCGATCGCGCGGGACGCGTGCGTGCAGGTCGATCCGAGGCTTCGCGATCTCGGTGCGCGGGTCATCGCAGATTCTCCGAGCAGGGCGAGCGGGATCGCGGACGTGATGGAGCATGCCGAGGAGGCGGGTTCGCTCTCGGGCGGAGACCTTGCCGACGCGCTGTCGGAGTTCGTACGCCGGGAGCAGCGCACGCCAAGACAGATCACGATCGAGCTCTGCACCGGTCGGCTGGCCAGCGGCGAGCGCGGCGAGTGGTCGAGGGGACATCGAGAGCCCGATGAGCGCCCGATCATGACACTCGATATCGCATCACGTGTGCTGCATGAACTCGCGAGGGCATATCCCGACGCTGCGGTGACGTTCGCCGGCGCGGGGGATCCGCTGCAGCATCCGGAGTTTGATCAGTTCGTGCAACTGGCGTCAGAAGCCGGCATTGCCGGGATCCATGTGCGGACAGACCTCGTGGATGAGGCCTCGGCGGACAGGCTGCTGGGTTCACCCGTTGGCGTTGTCAGTGTGGACCTGCTCGCATTCGACGCCCAGACGCACGGCAGACTGACCGGTCTCGAGGCGTTTGAGCGCGTGAGCGTGAACATGCAGCGGTTAGTCGAAGGACGGTGTGCGCGATCGGCTGGCACGGTTCAGTCGCCATGGATAGTGCCGAGGATGACACGTTGTGACGCGGTGTATCACCAGATCGAGTCGTTTTATGACCATTGGATCTCGACGCTCGGCGCATGTGTTATTGATGCGCTGCCGAACAAGATCGATGGCCGAATCGAGCCGTTCACGGTGCCGAGCCGAACGCGCGACAGGCGAGCCATAGAAGGCCTTGTTATTCGCAGTGACGGCACGGTCGTGCTCGGCGGTCGCAGATTGGGCAACGTGAGCGAGCGATCGCTCTTGGATATTGTGCGGGTGCCGCGCGTACGCAGGCGGATGGTTGCGTGAGCGGGATCCCCGCCATCGCGATCGTGCTTGCGCGGGCCGGCAGCCGAGGGCTCGCGGGCAAGAACTGGGCGCAGGTCGCCGGGCGGCCTTGTGTCGCGTGGACGCTTGAGGACGCGATGGCCGCAGATTCGATAGGTGAGGTTGTGGTTTCGACCGATGCGCCCGAGGTCGCGAAGATTGCGCGGGACATGGCAATCGGCGTGGTTGCGCGACCGCAAGAGTTGGCAAGCGACGTTGCGACGGTCGACGCCGCGGCTCGGCACGCGATCGAGCGCGTGGGCGCCGATGTGCCCGACGAGACGCCGATTGTGATTCTGTATGCCAATGTGCCGGTGCGCCCGGCGGGGTTGATCGATCGCGCGGTGGAGCTGCTGCTTTCCAGTGCGTGCGATAGCGTGCAGAGCTATGCGCCGGTGGGCAAGCATCATCCGTGGTGGACCGCGCGGGTCGATGTCGCCGACGGCGGGGTGCGGGCGTGGGAAGGCGAGACTCTCAATCACGGCGTGTTCCGGCGCCAGGACTTGCCGCCCGCGTACATCCCCGATGGGGGCGTGCTCTGTGTGACCAAGCGTGCATTGGAGTTGCGTGTGGAGGGCGTCGAGCCCGGGCCGCACGCGTTCTTTGGGCGCGATCGCCGCGGCGTGATTTCGGGCGAGGGAGAAGTCGTGGATATCGACTCGCGGGTGGATCTGTTGGTTGCCGATGCCTTGTTGAAAGAGAAGGCAGATTCGCCTCAGAGTACACAGCGGGCACAGAGTAATGAGTGGACTAAACTCGCATGAAGATCGGCGAGCGGAACATCGGACCGGGCGAGCCGGTGTATATCATCGCCGAGATCGGGGTGAACCACGATGGCGATGTGCACAAGGGGTTGCTGCTCGTCGACGCCGCGGCGGACGCCGGGGCCGACGCGATCAAGCTCCAGTACTTCAAGACCGATCTGCTCATGAGCAAGGCGGCCAAGCTCGCGGCGTATCAGAAAGACGGGGGCGAAGACGATCCGGTCAGCATGCTCCGGCGATTGGAACTGCCTCTCGAAGAGATGGCATTGGTCGTCGAGCGAGCGCACGAGCGAGGAATCCACGCGATCGTGACAGTGTTTAGCACCGAACTGGTCGAGCCCGCGATGGCGTTGCCTTGGGATGCGGTGAAGAGCGCGAGCCCGGATATCGTGCATCGGCCATTGCTCGAGGCGTTAAAGGCGACGGGCAAGCCCATGATCGTGAGCACGGGCGCGAGCACGATGGATGAGGTGACGCGAGCGGTAGGGTGGTTGGATGATGCGCGAGAACGGTTGGCGCTCCTGCAATGTGTGAGTTGTTATCCGACGAAGGCCGAGGACATGGCACTCGGCGGGATTCCCGCGATTGGAAATCTCGTCAAGTGCGTCGGATACAGTGACCACGCAGAACACACTTGGGCGTGGATGCCTGTTGCGATGGGAGCCACGATCCTCGAGAAGCACCTCACCTGGAATCGGCGAGCTAGCGGTCCCGATCACGCGGCTTCACTCGATGCTGCGGGCTTTGCAGAGTATGTTCAATCGGCCCACTGGGTAGGCACGCCCGACTACGCGGCCTTCCAACGCACCGACGGACTGCAAGATGGCGATCCTTTGGTTGGGGAGATAGTGAAGGGCGTGCTCGGATGTGAGCGAGATGTGCGACTCGTTGCACGCCAGTCACTGGTCACAACAGCCCCTCTTGCTGCTGGTCACACACTTGCAAGCACAGACCTCACGATCAAGCGCCCGGGCACCGGCGTAGAAGCCTTCATGATGAGCGAAGTCGTTGGGCGGGCACTGGCGCGCGATGTCGAAGGGGACGTGCCGTTGAACCCGGACGATCTCGCGGGTTGATCGCTATGCTCAAAGGATGAACTCGCCCATCACACGTCGCGACGCCCTCGTCATCCTCGGCATGGGTTCGCTCGCCGGTTGCGCCTTGCCCGGGCTCAAGGGCAAGGCCAACGCCCCTCGCCCGCTTCGCGTCCTCGCGTACAACATCCGCCACGGCGAGGGCCTCGATGGCGTGGTCGATCTCGCGCGGCAGGCCGAGGTGATCAACGCGGCAAAGCCCGATCTGGTCGCGTTGCAAGAGATCGATGTTAAGACCGGGCGTACCGGCGGTGTCGATCAACTCACCGTGCTCGCCGAACTGACGGGGATGGAGCATCGCTTCGGCAAGTTCATGGACTATGACGGCGGCGAGTACGGCTTGGGCGTGTTGAGCCGCTTCCCGATCCTTGCGCATCGAGTGATCGAGTTGCCCGCCGGCAAGCAAGAGCCGCGTGTGGCGTTGCTCGTGCGGACTCGTCCACCGGGGTGGAGCGTGGACGCGAGCGTGGTATCGGTGCACCTGGATTGGTTGCGTGAAGACCGAGAGCGGTTTGCGCAGGCACAGGTGTTGGAGTCGGCTCTGCGCGATGAACCCGGGGTTGTGATTCCTGCGGGCGATTTCAATGACGTGCCGGGATCGCGGACGATTGAGTTTCTGCGTTCGAAGTTCAGTGAAGCACGCAAGCCGGAGGATGCGAGGTTGTCTATCCCCGCGGAAGACCCGAAGCGCGAGATCGACTACGTGTTCTGGTGCGGCCCTGAGGGAAGTGTGGCGAGCGCGGAGTCTTGGGTGATCGCAGAGGCGTTGGCGAGCGATCACCGGCCGGTGATGGCGGTGTTGACGCCGGAGATGGATCAGTAGGTCGAGCTTGGAGTCACGCGCACGAGCCCGAAGCGCAAGCGAGGTTTCTGGGAGAGTGTCGAGACAACAGGTGCGTTCTTTCCTCGCTCGCGCTTCGGGCTCGTAGATACACAGCGCCTATTGGCTCGACGGAAGCTTGTGATGGAACGACAACGCGTCCGTGCGCTAGAACAACGGCGTGTTGTCGTTGAGAATCTCGCGTTCCGACCGTGTGCGTTCTCGCGCGTTCGCCCACGCTTCGGGGTCGTCGAGATCGCGGTCGAGCTTCGCCGCGGCGAGCGTGGCGTATTCAAGCATGTCGCTCCCGCACTCG
>JAJDDL010000005.1 GCA_029260335.1 Phycisphaerales bacterium
GCAGAACCGCACAGACTCGCCACGACGACTGGAACTGCAACTCGCAACATGCCAGACTCCCGCGTAGAAACGCTCTCTGCTTAAACCTCTCAGCACTACGGATTAGAATGAATCCAGAGAACTGCCCAGTTCAGTATGCGGACCTCCCAACTTACAATCAAGACATTTACCAGCGGAATTCGAGATATTCTTCCTGGGCAAAGTAGCTACGTCCGAAGAGCATCTGTGGGTCTGGGTACTCTCGGCAAGATGTGGGTTCTCTGCCGAAGGATTCGCACCAAACTCGAGAACCTATGTCCCCGGTTCGATCTGCAATGAAACTACGGCGTACCCGTCCAGTTCGAAGTGCTCCAGGACAACTTCAACCTCGCGGTCATCCTCGACGACAAACTCGCCAGAATCACGGGTCGGGCCATGCCAAGTCCAGTTCTCGATCACGGTCTTGCCATCCACAACGACTCGGACTCCGTCATCGGAGAGCGTGCTAAATCGCCAGGTGCCCTTGGGCAAACGCAATCGGGTGGTCGCGATCGTGCCGAATCGATCGTTCTCGATCGCCCCGGCCTCGGCGACCCCGATCGTCGACGGGCCGCCACTCTGGAATGAAAAATCCAACGCATCAAACTCACGGACCTCGGCTTCACTCGCCTGCGCCCGCCATCCGGCGAGGTCTTCTCGTGGATCAACCGTCCAGTCAAAGAACCGCACCCGCCACTCGGCCAAGACCATCGTGCCGGCAATCTCAATGGGCTCCGCGTCCCCGATCGTGAGCTTGAGCGTGTACGGGCTCACACCAGACCGGGCGGGCAACGTCAGTGTCGTGGGGACATACTCTGGCGATGCGCCCGCGACCCGGGACACCAGAACTTCGTTGCTCCCGAATCCCTCAATTGCATGGTGCAGCGGTTGATCACCAACCCCAAACACCTCGAATACGTGCTGCCGGCCCTTGGTGGACCGAAGCCTGACCATCGGCTTCCAGTAGTCCCAAGGGAAGTACTCGCCCATGACGATGAATGCACCGCCGCGTTTGTCGTTTCGCTCGCCGATCGGCCTCTGCTCGCCTAACGCCTCGTACGAGGGCGCCGGCGATGAACTCAAGAGCCCGGTCCGAATTACCGGCCCCGGCCCTTCGACGCGAAACTTCTCACCCACTCGCTCGAATCGGTTTTCCAGCACCACCGTGTTCTGCGCGTCGCGGAGATGGATACCCACGTCGTCGCCCTGGAACCGGTTCTCAGTAACAAACGTATCGATCGCGCCCTTGTAGTTCGCCTTCGCCCAGGGCAGCGCTCGGATGCCGGCGTCCTCGTCGCTCCACAAGTGGATCCCCGCGGCGTTCTCTACAAACTCATTGTTGCGAATCGTGTTCTGAGCCCCGTGCTCGATGTTCACACCGCCCCGTTCCAGCCCATACCCGGCAAATCCATTGCCCCTGAACCGGTTCCCGGCGATGAGCGTGTCCTGGCTATACCCACCCCAGATCCCACAGATCGCGTTGGTCTCAAAGATATTGTCATGGATCCCATTGCCGAAGCTGAAGGTGAGCTCTAACCCATGGGCCGCGGCATGGGACAGGTCGTTTTTCACAAACAAGTTGTCGTTGTTGCCTCGACGCGTGTGATCGATCTCGGCACCATCCTCACCCGAAGCCTCGCCCAATGCCTCGCGCCCCGCGAACGCGAAGATGCCGTCGCCGCTGTGGGTGCAGGAGTTCTCGGCGATGACATTGTCCGAGCACTGCTCGAACATGAGGATGCCGGCGGAGTCCTGGCCTCGGTTGTACACGCCGTGGCTGTACCCGCGGATACAAAAATCAAACGCGTTGCGGCTCACGACATTCTCCGACGACCGCCACATCGCCAGTCCCCACCCCGACAGGAAACTCATATCGCAGTCAAACACGCGAGAATCGGTCACCCGATCGAGGATGATGCCATTCTGCCGACGCCGCGCAAACGCCCCCTCGATCGTCACGCCCTTGGAGTTCTCGACGCAGATTCCTGCGCCATAGTTCTCACGCCACTCGTGCCCGTCGTTTGCATGGGGCCAGAGCCAGTCCGAGGAATCCTCGGCCTCGGGCGTAGAGCCCAGACGCATGGCGTATCCGCCGGCGACGTCGCAGTTCTTGAGCGTGAGCCCATCACAGTTCGTCGCATGGATCCCGACCTTGAAGCGATGGCTGTGGATATTGATGAGCGTGACGTCCTGGACGCCATCCAGTCGCCAGCCGACACCGCCGATCGTCTCCCAGGGCGTGCCCAGAGGCACCTGGATCAGTTCGCTCTGGCGATCGATCCCCTCCACGGTGATGCCAGAGGCGGTGACATGCACCACGCCATTGCCATCGGCGTCCTCAATATACACGCCCTTGGGCACCACAACCCGGCAGGATCGATCAATGACCACGTTGTCACGGTCGATCGTGATCGTGGGCAGTTCGGGCTGCACGCCCGCCAACACGACGGCAACAAGAAGGTTGATCATGCACGATCGTACCGCCCGGTGGCGATCCGGACGCTACTGGCCCGACAGCAAGCCATCGCAAATGGCAATCACCACTGCCGCTAGTCGACGCGCCGCAGCACGCAAATATCGTGGTACGCCGCCCCACGCTCGATGATCTCGAGAACCTCGAAGTATCGCCCCCACTCCCTTTGGAGGTATTCCTGGCTCTGAAACACCCTCGGTACCGGCGACGATTCGCTCATATGGACCACGCGTTCTCTCGGCATGGTTGTCAACAATGCCTCGGTCGTGATGACATCTCCATTCTCATCCGTCCCGTCGCGTGTCAGAAACCCGTGCAGCGGCCAACTGGATTGACGCCCCATGAGCTCCCAGGTTCGCTCGGTGTGCACCGACAGATACGCGATCCCGCCGACGCGCAGCACGCGGCGCAACTCCGCGATCCACGCCAGCTCGAACTCGTCGATATGCGTGAAGACGCTGAAGGCGTAGACCAAGGCCATCGCCCGATCCTCAAGCGGCAATCGCGGCTCGGTCGGCGTGTGCATGATCCTCAATCGGGGCGAAAGATTCTGCCGAGCCCACTCGATCCACATCGAGCTGATATCCACGCCCCAACAGTGCAAAGCGCCCTGCTGGTCCGCCGGAAACTGGGCGTCAAAGTGCCGCAAGACCCGGCCCGTGGAACAGCCGAAGTCCAAGACACTGTCGCCGGGCACGAGCGATCCCCCATGCCGCGCGATCGTGTCGAGCATGGCGCGATAGTCCTTGAGACCGCTGATCCAGTAATCCAGGTGACGCTCGCCGTAGTAACCGACGCGCATCTTCGTCGAAGGCAATGTGTAGGGATCTCGATCCACCAAAGTGGTGATGTCGGACTCATCCGCAAGAGTTTGCAGCAGACGCGTATCGGTCCCCAGAAACTCGCGAGCGGCCCCGATCTCATGGCTGGACGTTTCGATCATCATCTTCCTTTGTGCCCGCGTAAACCAAAGATCTGGCCCACTGTCGCCTGCTGTCGTCTGTTGGCATCGCTCTGATTGCAGATGTCCAAGCCTACCGGTCTCAAAGAGTAGGTCGCACAAGGCGAACGCCTCAATCACCCACCCGGCCCGGCGTGCGCCGTTCGGTCCCGGCACGCTCTTGCAACTTGTCCCCGAGTTCCTCGCGCATCCGATCTGCCATCTCCAGCATGCGTGCCACCACCTCGGGGCGCTCGCGGGCGAGATCGCTCGCCTCGGCGATGTCGGCCTCCAGGTCATAGAGCTCGACACCGGTTTTGACCGAGTAGTCGTACTTGCCAGGGCTGCCGTCGGCACCCAGTTCTTGTCCGACGATCGAGCGATACCCATGCGGAAAATGCAGCTTCCATCGGCCGGACCGCATCGCTTCCAGGTGGTTGTTGTGGTAATAGAAGAAAAGAGCCTCGTGAGCTAGGTCATCGGGATCCCCGACGATGTACGCCCAGACGTCCTTGCCGTCGATCTTCCGCTCAGGAAGCTCCGCATTGATCAGGCCAGCGATCGTCGGCAACATATCGATCGTCATGAGCGGCTCAGAGACCTCGGTCCCGGCGACGATCTCTCCCGGCCATCGCATAATGCACGGCACGCGCACGCCGCCATCGAATGTCGTCCCTTTGCCCTCGCGCAAGGGCAGGGCGCTGCCCGCGTGGTTGCCATAGTTGAGCCACGGGCCGTTGTCACTCGCGAAGATGACAAGCGTGTCCTCGGCGAGCCCGTAGCGATCGATCGTCGAAAGGATCTCGCCAACCGACCAGTCGATCTCCTGGATCACGTCCCCGTAGGCGCCTTGCTCGCTCGAGCCGGCGAACGCAGCCGACGTGAACAAGGGAACGTGCGGCATCGGATGCGCCACGTACAGGAAGAACGGGTTTTCATGATTGCGGCCGATGAAATCGACGGCCCTTGTTGTGAGATCGCGCGTGAATCGCATCTGGTCATCGGGCGTGACCTCCGCGTCTGTGATCTGATCGCCCTCGAA
>JAJDDL010000041.1 GCA_029260335.1 Phycisphaerales bacterium
GCGCCCGGCAGCAGCACGACCTTCCCACGAGGACGAACCAATCGCAAGGCGAGTGCCATCGCGTTGTCCACGCCTCGCGAAATGATGACCACATCCTGATCGGCCCGCCGACCAATCTCCTCGGCGTGGCGATGCTTGACCTGCCACTTCTCACAGAGCTGGAATCGCTTGGGCTGCTCACCGATCACCCGGACCGATGCATTGAGCCGGGTCATGTGCTGGGCGCAGATCAGTGCCTGCGCGTCGTCGCCGAGCACCGTCACATAAGGCCGAGCCTCTACCCTTAATCGAGTCGCAGCATGAATTGCCCGCGCAACCATCGGTGCAAAGATCGCGACGTCATCGTCCAGAGAATCGGGAATAGGCACCAGGTTCGCAACCGGCACACAGAGCGACGACTGGTGACATCCATCGCGATCCATGCCCAAGAGCTGTCTCTCGCGACAATGCTCACGCAAGCCCCGCACACACAGATCGCACTCGCCGCACGAGACGATCGGACGCACGATGACCCGCTTAGAAACGAGAGACGAGTCCTGAGCCTGCTCGACCACGCCGACGGCGTGGGCACCGACCACGCGATCTGCCGCGTCATGCGACAAAGATAAATCCAACGCGTCGATCGCCAGGCGGGTTGGTCGCACCAGGGCCTCGCCGTGCCCCGGAACCTGGTCGGCCGAAGCCTGGTCGATCTCGAAACCGTCGCGGAAGATCAAGCGCATGAAAGCAGGTATCGACCCGTCCACCTCTCGGCGTCATCTGGAGTTCGAACGCGCACGCAGGCGACCCGTCGCCGACTCGCGCAAACCGGCGTCGTCCCGACCGAACCAAGTGCGATGTCAGATTCTAAAGGTTTTCGGACCCGATCTCGGGCATGCCGACCGGTGAACGTGGCTCCTCGTTCGGCGGCGGCGGGAAGAACGGGATGTACTCGATCCACCGCTTGTCGCGGTAAAACACCGGATAGATGTACGCCGTCTGACCCTCAAACGGCTCGCCCGTGTCGGTGAACCATTCGAGCCATCGCACGCGATTCAGCCCGAAGTTCTCGCCCGTCAGCGTTTGCAGCGAAAGCAACGCGTTGTGATTCACCGAGAGTGCACGATCGTCAATCGCGCCGATCAACCGTTGCACCACATCACGCGAGGCATACTGACCGAGAGCGTGAGCGGTCTCGGCACGGACATCCACGTCATCTTCCACGTTCGGATCCAGCCGCGCCATGAGCCCATCTATGGCCATCGGATTGTGCAGCCTCTGCAACGCCTGCACCGATTCCAATCGCACCAGCGGATCCTCGTGATCAAGGCTCGGCACGATGTATTCCACATGCGTCGGATCGCCGTGGTTGCCCAACGCCCGGATCGCCGCGGCACGCACGTTGGGCACTTCCTCGTCGGCGTAGTCCTCGTACATCCGCAGGTACACGTCCTCGCCGCCCCAAGGCGCGTTCGCCAAGAGCATCGTGCCGCGGAACCGATTGTCGGCGTTCTCTGTGTCGAGTGCCATACGGGCAGCCTCGGCGGGCGTCGGCGGAGCGAATGTTTCCGCAAGCGTTTGCGCTCCAGGACGCGCGCTCTCAAGGCCCGTGCATCCGACGAGCGGCAGCAAGAGCCCAATCACAAGGACATTCTTCGACATAAGCACTCCGGATCAGAGCGAGCCGGGAGGTTGATCACGCATCGAAACAGGACGATCGAAGATCTCACGAAGCAGCACCGCACGCCGAAGGTCCGCGACCGTCGGACGAGCGTGCCCAAACAGCTTCGCTCGCGATGCCCCGGTCTGAGCCGAGGACAAGGTGGCATGGTCCGATGCCTGTTCCATCGGCTTACTCAGCGTTACCCGACGACTATCCAACTCGAGATTGGACACACTCGAGGGAAGCGGAGCACCCTTGGACCTACCAACCGGCTGAGAACGAACCGGGGCTGGTCGGGGAGGCGCCGCGCGCGGCGGCTGTGGACGCTGTGCCGAACGACTTGGCAGCGGTGCACGCATCGGTGCCGCACGAACCGGCCGTGCGGGCGGTTGGCCCGGCCGCGCCACGCCCCTGCCGGGGCTCTGCACGCCGCCTGGCGCCGAAATCGCCCGAACCTGACCCGTGGAAGGCTGCGGCCTGGCTTGCGCCGCCTGGCGCAACCGTTCCTGTTGCCTCCGCCGAAGTTCTTCCAGCCGAGCTCGCCTCTGGGCGTCTATGTCGCCTGTGCTTGCAGAGCGAGTAGCCTCCGGCTGCAACTGTTGCACCTGTTGCGTCGGCTGCACACGTCCGGTCCGTAACTGATCTACTTGCAGCCGCTCGCGATGTGTCTCGATCCGGCGCTGCTCTTTCTTCTCTTCGAGCTTCTTCCAGATCGAACCGATCGCCGGCGCACCGATGACGAGCACGAAGATCAGAATATTGACCCAACTACCACCCATACTCAGGATTCTACGCGGCCCAGAGGCCTGGGTGCCAACAACGGCCCATCGGGCCCCTCGACAATCGTGAAGTCGACCCCAAACACCTCTGCAAGCGCCTCGCGGTCCAGGATCTCGCTCATGGGGGCCTGTCGTGCAATCTGGCCCGGTGCCGCCATAAGGACCCCCCGATCGGCCAGCCGCCCGGCCAGTGCCAGATCGTGAAGCACAATCGCAATACCCACACCACGGTCTTTGAGCGAGCGGATGAGATCAAGCGCCAGAACCGTGAAACGTGGATCCATCGCGCTAAACGGCTCGTCGGCAAGCAGATACTTCGGATGAGCCCCACGAGCCCCAGAGTTTGCCCTTGGGTCATCGGTCTGAGGACCCGCCGATGTCCCGCTGAGTACCTGGAGCTGAACAAGAGCACGGGCCAGAGCGGCACGCTGGCGCTGGCCCGCGCTCAGGGCCGCGAATGGCTCTCCGGCCCGGTCCTCCAGTTGAACCGCTGCCAACGCCCGATCCGTGGCGTCCACGCCCGGCCCGCCTCTGGCATACCCACCCAGGCCCACGACTTGGCCGACCGAGAAGCTAAACGCCACCTCAGGCCGCTGGGCGATGGAGACAACCCTCTCTGCTCGTTTCCGGGGCGGGATCGACGTGACCACTCGCCCATCCAGCTCCACAGAGCCCGATTTGGGCTTCAGCACGCCCGCCAGCAGCCGAAGAAGCGTCGTCTTGCCTACCCCGTTGGGCCCGAGGATCGCCACAATCTCGCCGGGCTCGATCGCCAATGAGACCCCGCTCAGAACGGGTCGGTCGTACGCAAACACAGCATTCTGGGCGGTCAGGGGCATGGTTCGGGCTTAGGATGCGGGCCTTTGGAACAGGATCTTGCTTCGCTGATTGTTCGCTCGCCGGCTGGTCGGGGGTGGAGGCCGGGGCGAGTTGGGAGTGATTGATGGCTGAGAAGACAATCGCGGTAGCTGGCTCGACCGGATTCGTGGGCCGCCACGTCGTGCGCGAGCTGCTCGGACGCGGCTGGAACGTACGAGCCCTGGCCCGCGATGTCGACCGCGCGAGCGACGTGCTCCACACCGCCGAGGCCAGCGACGCCCTGGAAGTCATCACAGGCGACGTGTTCGATCGCGGTGCCATGGCCCGCCTGTGCGAAGGCGCAGACGCCATGGTCAACTGCATCGGTATCATCCGCGAAGCCCCGGGCGGCGCGACGTTCGAGCGGATGCACATCCGCACGACCCAACGTCTGACCGAAGCCTGCAAAGCCGCCGGTGTGGATCGGTTTGTCCAGATCTCAGCCCTCGGCGTGCGCGACGAAGCGCCCACACCTTACTTCAAAAGCAAGTTCGAAGCCGAGATGACCCTTCGCAAGAGCGGCCTCGCGTGGACCAT
>JAJDDL010000401.1 GCA_029260335.1 Phycisphaerales bacterium
CTTGGAAGCGACTTCCTTGACCATTTGTGCGCCGAGGTTCTCGTAGTTGTCTTCGAGCTCGACTTCCTTGGCGACGGTGACGCCGTCCTTGGTGACGGTGGGTGCGCCGAAGGACTTCTCGAGGACAACGACGCGGCCGGAGGGGCCGAGTGTGACCTTGACGGCGTCGGAAAGTTTCTTGACGCCGCGGAGGATTCTCTCGCGGGCCTCGGTGTTGTATGCGATGTCTTTAGCTGCCATGGTGGACTTCCTTTCTTACTTTCGTTCTTTTCACCGCGGAGGGCCGCAGAGGGCCGCGGGGCGGGGAAGTTGTTGGGTCTGGTTTGCGGTGAAAACTGGTTGCGATGTTCTGTCGAGTTTCAGTCAGAGGTCCGCGTGCTTACGCACGCGGCTCTGTTAACGGATGGTGACTCTTCCTCCTGCTGCGGGCCTGGGGGCCTCGGTCATGCCGATGCGGACCCAGCAGACGCGCTCGGCGTCGATGATGTAGATGCTCTGGCCGTCGGTGAGCTTGACCAGGTGGTCCGGCTCATCGGGCACGAGCATGGCGTTGGGCACGGTGAGGTAGGAGGCGTCGTCGTCTACGCCGGCAAACGCGAAGATGGCGTCGCGCTTGCCGGAGAGTTCGCCCAGTGCTTGGCGGAGTTGCTCGGGCTTCATGCCGTGTCCTTTTCATGTTCGACAAAGAGGGACACGACGTTCTCGTGGATGACCATGACCGTGCCTTCGCGCGGCACGCTGCCATCGATCGCGATGAGACCCGTGATGTCGAACGGGCCGTTGGAGTTCGCGACGTCGAGCGACCCGCCCACGATCTCAAGCGTGTGCGCCCCGCGCAGGAGCAGCACGATGGGCTGCTTGGTGCGGACCGCGGCGCCGAGTCTGAGTTTGAGCAGCGCGGCTTCCATCAGTCAATGACCGCGAGAATCTCGTCCTCGGCCATGATCAGCAGCTCGTCGTCGTTGAGCTTGATCTCGGTGCCGGCGTACGAAGTAAAGATGACCCGGTCGCCCTTGTTGAGTGTCAGGGGGATGCGCTCGCCGGTCTCGGTGTTGAGCTTGCCGTCGCCGACTGCTTCGATGGTGCCGGTCTTGGGCTTGTCCTTGGAGGCCTCGGGGAGGTAGATGCCGCTATCCGTGCGGTCGTCGGCTTCATCGCGGCGGACGATGATCTTGTCGTGCAGAGGGCGGACGGTGAGTTTGTTCTTGGTTGCGGTTGCCATGGACTGCGGTCTCCTTCTTATTTGCTTTGAGAACGGGTGAGCTCTAGGAAGAGCTCGGATCGCCGGGCGTCATGCCCGGGGGTTGGATGGATCTGGCGAGCCGGGCCAGCGCCCGGCGTAAAAACGTGCGAGAACACGACGGAGCACGTCGAGCATCGTCTCGAACCCGGCGTGGTTCACCGGACGATCAACGACCGCGAACGCGCCGGCTTTCAATGCCGCACGAAGCTCGCGGACCTCGTTGCGATGGGTCTGCTCGCGCTTGATGACGACGGTGGGGGGGACAAGCTCGAGCCGGCGGAGCAGTTCGAGGACCCGCTGGCCGCCCTCGGGCTGGTCGGAATCCAGAGGCAGGGCCATGTCGACCAGAGCGATATGGACCTGGTTATCGAGGATCGCCTGCTCGGCTTCGCGGCCGGTGTTCACCCGGATCGAGCGGACGCCCATGGGGGCGAGCAGCGGCGGGAGGCGATCGGCCCAGGACTCGGCTTCCCAATGGGCATCGGAGAGAAGGAGGTTGAGCCGGCCCCGATTGTCGACGGGATTGTCGACGGGCGCGCCATCACCCCCGGGCGGGGTACCGCCTGAGGCATAGTCGTCGGGGTGGCGCAGCATCACCATCGTCCAAGACCAGAGGCAATCGGCGTGCCCGTTTGGTTGGGGGTGATCGAGGGCTGATCTGGGGCCAAATGCCGGGATTCGGCTGCCAGCGGGCTTGGGGGCTCGGCACGGGGTGCCGATTTGGCAGGGGCTGTGTTCGGCGGGTGCGTAAATAAGGAGTGCAGATCGAAGCGAGCACGTCGGGTTGTCGGTCGGTGTCGGGAGGGATTGTGGGCATGTCGGACCTCGTCTGGGAGGCGTTTGGGTATGCTTGAGGCATGACGAACATGGAGGTTCTGTTGGGGATTCTGGCCTTGGGGCTCCTTGGGCTCGCGGGCGTGCTCGGCTGGGCGCTATTCAGGGCTCGGCGGGACGCAGCCGAGGCGATCGCCTCGCGCGAGCGTGCCGAGGGCGAGCGAGCGGGGCTGGAATCACAAGTGCAGACCGCGACGCGCGAGGGCGAGCAGCGCGCTGCAGAGGCTCGCGCACGTGCCGACGAGAGTGGGGCGCGGGTTCTGGAGTTGAGCCAGGATCTTGCGCAGCTGCGCGAGCGGCTGGACAACGCCGAACTGATGCGCCAGGAGTTGGTTGCCGATCGCGAGCGGCTGAAAGAGACGTTCCAATCGCTCAGCGGCGAGGTGCTCAAGAACTCGAGCGAGGAGTTTCTGAAACTCGCAAAGCAGACCATGGAGACTTCGAGCAAGGTCTCGCAGGCCGAGCTGGACAAGCGGCGGGAAGCCGTCGAGAAGATGGTCGAGCCAATCAGCAAGACGCTCGGCGAGACGCGTGAGAAGCTCGATCGATTGGATGAACGATTGGTCTCGTCCCAAGCCGCGAGTCTGCAAGTGCGCGAAGAGGCGGCGCGACTGGTCAAGGCGCTAAGCAGGCCCGAGGTGCGGGGCCAGTACGGCGAGATCCAGCTCAAGCGGGTCGCCGAGCTCGCGGGCATGAGCGAATGGTGCGATTACAGCGAACAGACAACCGTGCGCGATGATGCTGGCAACCTGCTGCGCCCGGACATGGTGGTCCGGATGCCCGCGGGGCGGGTGATCGCGGTCGACGCCAAGTGCAACACGTTCTCGTATATCGAAGCGGTGAACGCGCAGAACGACGAAGAACGCCAGGCACACCTGGAGCGGTTTACGCGGCATGTCGTCGAACAGGTCAAGCAGCTCGGGGCCAAGCAGTACTGGGCGGCATTCGATGAGAGCGTGGACTTCGT
>JAJDDL010000402.1 GCA_029260335.1 Phycisphaerales bacterium
TCGCGATAACCGGCGCGTGACACAACGAGATCGGTCGTGAGTACCAGGGCCTCGTCTGGCGCAAGGGCCAGCCCGTTGGTCTGCGCGAGTGGGGCGCACCGGGCCCCGCGGCCTACGGCGCGAGCCAGGCCGATTACTCCCGCTACTACGCCAGAGTCGGCAACGTGGTCGTGAGCGCGAGCCCATGGATCCGCGTGAACGATCACGCAAGCTCGCAGCGCGTCGAGCACGCACGCCACACGTGGCTCCGGGAGCAGGGCTATACCGGCGGCACACGCGTGTTCCGCAATCCGCGCTTTAGCGCCGCGTCGCACGCCAACGCTGCCCCGGACATGAGCGGATGGAACAAAGTCACGATCCAGGTGCCCAAGCGGCCTCGCTTTGAGGTTAACGCCGGGGAGGTGAGCCAGCCCCGCACCGCACCCAAGGTCGTCGTGGCTCGCGCCGAGAGCTCACGCATCGTGGTGAGCCGTCCGGCAAAGAATGTGACGATCATCTCTCGGGCGCACTGAGCGACCAGAGACATGCAAACCACGGCGGCCCGCCTCGCGTACCCTGCGAGCGTGGGCCGCCTTCCGTTTGATCCCGGCAAGATGGCGAGCAAGAAGGCTCGCGACGACCGACCGCTGTCGGTGAGCGAACTCGCCGCCCGCGTGGATAGCACGCTCAAGCGCGGCATGGGCGAGCCCGTCCGAGTCGTGGGGGAGATCTCGGGGTTTCGCGATCGGACCCACTGGTATTTCGATCTCAAGGACGCGGGGGCGGTGATCGGGTGCGTGATCTTCGCTTCTTCAGCTCGGCGACTGAGCATCCGCCCGGCCGATGGACAAGAGGTCGTCGCTCGCGGCAGGATCGAGTTCTGGGCCAAGGGCGGCAAGCTCTCGCTTCTGTGCGATTCGCTCGAGCCGGTGGGCGAGGGGGCACTCGATCAGGCGTTTCGCCAGCTGTGTGCGGAGCTGCGCGGGCTTGGCTGGTTTGAGCAGAGTGCCAAGAAGCCGATCCCAGGCTTTGCCAAGCGGGTCGCGGTCGTGACGAGTGAGACCGGGGCGGCTCTGCAGGACGTGCTGGATACCGCCGGCAAGCGATGCCCGGCGATCGATATCACTGTGATTGATGTGCGCGTGCAGGGACAAGCCGCCGCGGGCGAGATCGCGCGGGCCATTCAGTTGCTCGATTCGCGACCGGGAGCGTTCGAAGCGATCATTCTGACGCGTGGTGGGGGATCAAAGGAAGACTTGTGGGCGTTCAACGAGCGAGAGGTGGCGCAGGCTATTCACGTGTGCTCGATTCCGATTGTCGCCGCGATCGGGCATGAGTCTGATACGACGATCGCCGAGCTTGTGGCCGATTTGCGTTGCGCGACGCCGACGCAGGCCGCGATGGCGGTGTTTCCGGATCGCGAGGCTCTTGGCCGGCAGATCGACAGCATGCAGCGCCGGATGCAGGCGGATATACGCCGAAGGCTGGAGTTGGCACGCCGGCGAGTGGGACAAGCCGAGCAAAGGCCTTGGATGCGCGACCCGCGTCGGCTTCTGGATCCGATCGCCGACAAGCTGATTGGGCGCGAGAGGACGCTCCGACGAGAGATGCAGTTACGGCTTCAGTCAGCGAGAGCAAGGCTGGACCGGCTGGCAGTGCAACTGGATGCGCATCGGCCGGCGGTAGTGCATGCACGTCTTCGAGCACGGGTCGAGGCTCGCCAGGTCGCGTTGGGCACGGTTCTTGCGAAACGTCTTGGCGAGCACAAATGGCGGATCGCGAGTGCCGAGCGAGAGCTAGAGGCCATCTCGCCCCATCGCGTGCTCGAGCGGGGTTTCTCCTGGACGACGGGCACGGATGGAATGCTTGTGCGATCGGCGGCCCAGGTTTCGCCGGGAGATGTCATCGAGACGAGGCTGGCCGACGGCAGTATCGCCTCGAAGGTGACCGACGCGGTGAGCCAGGCAGAAACGTCCAAGAAAGCCGTCAGAACCAAGAAAGCTCCGAACGACCGCAGAGGTTCGAAGAGTGCTTCCAAGGCCCAGAGTGAATCCAATCCTGGGCCGGACCAGATGGACCTGTTCTGAGTAGCCGGCTACCTTCCGCATGATGACCAAGGCCCTCAAACCCACCGACGCGAGCAAACTCGGCTTCGAAGAAGCGATGGGCCTCGTCGAGCGGATCATCGAGCGGATCGAGTCGGGCGAGGCGGGGTTGGAGGAGTCGATCAAGGAGTATGAGGCCGGTGCCGGGCTCCTCAAGCGTTGCCGGGAGATCTTGGATCAGGCCGAGCAACGGGTCGCGAAGCTGGATCTGGGATCGCTGGAGGGCGATAGGGGGAGCGGCTCAACTGGGGGCGGGCAAGGGCCCGATGATGGGGATTCCTGAGCGAGGGCCCATTTGCCGGCATACGAGATGATGAATTTGGGAGCGGAGTTGGTCAAACTCCTGTTCGTGTTCAGCTTGGGCGCGTGCATCGGCTCATTGACCAATGTCTTGGTGTACCGGATGCCGTTGGGGCTCAGTGTCGTGACGCCGAGCTCGCGTTGCCCCAAATGCGAGACCAAGCTTCGATGGAATGACAACATCCCGGTTCTGGGTTGGCTCTTCTTGCGCGGTCGCTGTCGGTACTGCAAAGTGCGGATCTCGCCTGAGTATCCGATTGTGGAGTTGATTGGCGGCTTGCTGTTTGCGCTGCCGTTCTTCCTGTTCTACACCATTCTCGACTTGCCCGCCAGTTGGGGCACCGAATGGCTCGGCGTAGATTGGGCGACGCTCGCCCCGGAGTGGTCTCGAAACCCGATCGGGGTCGCTCGTTCGTGGCCGATTTTCCTGGTGATGCTAACGCTCCTGGGTTGTCTGCTTCCGGCGACCATCATCGACGCTCGCACGTTCATGATCCCGCTGATTCTGACATGGATCCCGGCGGTAACAGCGGTTCTCGTGCTCCCGGCGACGGCGTACTGGCACCAGACGCTCATGGCCTCGGGCAGGCGGGCGTTTGCGTTTGCCGATGGATGGACGTGGGCGATCGCCTCGCCCGGACCGGCGGGATGGCAATGGGTGGGTGGAGCGATCGGCGCAACAATCGGACTTGGCGCGAGCCTGATTGCCATGAAGGCCGGGTTGCTTAAGCAGAGCTTTGCGGACTACGACGAGTGGGAGAAGAAGGCGCTCGCAGAAGAAGAGACGGCGGAAGGCCCCAAGTCCGCGAGTGAACAAGGGAAGAGCGACTCGTCGAACGACGATGAGGCGTCCAACGAATCGGCAGTCTCAGGGACGTCGGACGGCGAGACTGACACTTCCGATGAAGGGGACAACGCGACAGAGTCATCGGGCGAAGTTCAAGAAGCCGGGGAAGCTGACTTGGGCGAGGAGTGGGTTCCCGGCCGATGGATTGCAACGGTGGCGATCGTTTTGGTCTGCGCGGTCGTGGGAGGCATCATCGCTCGCATGCTCGGCACGATTCAGTTCGGTGGTGTCGCGGCGGGGTTCCTGGTTGGGCCGCTGGTCGCCGGAGTTGTCGAACGCCTTCGAACCAAGGGAGCGACAGAGCAAGAAGAGGCATCGCCCGCGACCATGTGGCTGGCCTATCCGCACGCTCGACGGGAGACGATCCGGGAACTCGCGTTCCTGGGCATGCCCGCGCTGCTTGGGCTTGGCGGATGGATGCTGGCGACGCGGCTGGCCGGTCCTTGGACAACTGATCCGACAACCTTTCAACAAGTGCCGGCCCACGCAGTGCCGCTCTGGTTGGACGTGTTGGGCGGCGTGCTCGTCGGCTATCTGGTCGGCGGCGGCGTGGTTTGGGCGGTGCGAATCCTCGGCACACTCAGCTTTGGCAAGGAAGCGATGGGATTAGGGGATGTCCACCTGATGGCAGGCGTTGGCGCTTGTCTCGGCTGGGTCGATCCGACCCTGGCGTTCTTTCTCGCGGCCTTCGTGGCGATCTACATGACCATCGTGGCCCTTGTTTGGGCGGGTGAAGGGCGAAGGGCGATGCCGTTTGGCCCGGCCCTGGTCGTCGCGACCCTGCTCATCTACGGGGGCAAGACCGGGGTCGAAGCAGGGATCAATGCCTGGCTCGGGCGAACGCCTCAGAATCACAACATGATCGATCTGCCCTGATCGGGCTACCTGCGAGGCCCAACTCTGCTACATTAGTCGCTGGTCGGCGGAGCCGAGCCTGCGCCCAAAATGCATGGAGGCATGACGGATGGATCTCAAGAATAAGACGTTTGCGCGATGCGCTTTGGCCCTGGTGACCGCGGGTGTCCTGCTCGGCGGATGTAACAGCGCCAGCAGATCAAAGTACAATCTCGCGCTCCAGGAAAACCAGGAGCTTCGCCAGCGGGTCGTCGCACTGCAATCGGCCAAGGAAGCCAGCGATGAGCGGGCGGTCGCCGCCCAGCGCGAGGCCGACGAGTTGGCCCAGGCGCTGCGCGATGCCCAGACCGAACTGGATACACAGCCCGCGGGCGGCGGTGGCGGCGGACTCGGTTTGGGCTCGATGGGGGAAGGCATCTCGGTCTCCTCGCGAGGCAGTGATGTTGTCGTGACGGTTGCGGGTGATGTGCTGTTCGACTCGGGCAAGGCGACGCTTAAGGACAGCGCCAAGCGGGACCTCAACCGACTGACCCGCACGATAAACGAGCGATTCCCCAACAACGCGATTCGCGTCGAGGGCTATACCGACTCTGATCCGATCAAGAAGAGCGGCTGGAAGTCCAACGAGCACCTAAGTGCCGAGCGGGCCCTGGCCGTCGAGCGGGCGCTGGTCTCAGGCGGCATCAGCAATAGCCGCGTGTATTCCGCGGCGTTCGGCCCGGCCCGGGCAAAGAACAGCAAGAAGGACAGCCGCCGAGTCGAGATCGTGGTCTTGGCACCTGGTTTCTGATTCCACATCAGGCCAAGGTCGCTAGCACTCCATCGAGAGCCCCAACCCCGTGATTGCGGGGTTTTTTTCTTGGACCTGCATCGGATGTGAATCTGGTTGTGCAGAAACTCGAAGTCCAGGCCATCGGTGGGCGTGAGGCTCGCTCACCTTCACAGTCAGAACAGTTGAGAAGTACCCCATTTGGGGAAGGAGTTTTCCATGCGTAGAAGTCATGCGATCGTGTTGGTGTCCGGTGGTCTGCTTGCCGCGGGTGCGGTTGCGGCGATGAGCGTGGACCGTGGTCCGGGCTCACAGACCTGCTCGAGCGACTCGACGCTCACGATGAACGTCACCGAGGCCGGCCCCGACATCGTCGACACGGCGGTCGCCGCCGGTGAGTTCAAGACGCTCGTGACGGCGGTCCAAGCCGCGGACCTGGTTGGCGCCCTCAAGAGCCCGGGCCCGTTCACGGTCTTTGCACCGAACGACGCGGCGTTCGGCAAGGTGCCCTCGAGCGCCATCCAGAACCTGCTCAAGCCCCAGAACAAGGCTGACCTGCAGGGCCTGCTCACCTACCACGTCGTCGCTGGCGAGTTCATGGCCGGGGATGTGATCAACAAGTCGAGCATGACCACCCTCAACGGCCAGCGGCTCGATATCGCAGTCCGCGATGGCAAGGTCTTCGTCGACGGCGCTCAGGTCATCGCGACCAACATCGAGTGCGAGAACGGTGTGATCCATGTCATCGACTCGGTCGTTATGCCCAAGGGAGACAACATCGTCACCACCGCCCAGAGCGCTGGTCAGTTTGAAACGCTGATCGCAGCGGCAAAGGCCGCCGGGCTTGCCGGGGCGTTGAGCGGCGATGGCCCGCTCACGGTCTTCGCCCCGACCGATGAGGCGTTCGCGGCCCTGCCCGCGGGCACCGTCGAGACGCTGCTCCGCCCGGAGAATCGCGGCAAGCTGGCGGAGATCCTCAAGTACCACGTTGTTGCCGGTCGGGTGTTCTCGAGCGACGCGTTGAGTGCGCAGTCCGCTGAGACGCTTCAGGGCCAGCGGGTCCGCATCGGGCTCGAGAACGGCCAGCTTCGCGTGAATGGCGCGAACATCATCATGAATGACATCGAGGCGAGCAACGGCGTGATCCACGTGATCGATCGCGTCATCCTGCCCACCTCCTAACGAGCCCCCATTCGCACGGCGTCGCCGCCTTCGTCGGTGGCGGCGCCCTTTCAGATGTTTGCCGAATCTTCCAATTTTGCGGGCGGTACCGCATCCACAAGTACCGTCGGGGGCCACGCGAGCCACGGCTATGATGGAGGCGTGGTGAGTAAAGCTTCTTCCCAGCAACCGGCTGGCGCTGATCGGAGCGCCGAGGATCCCATTCTGCCCAGGGTCGCCGCTGGCGATCGTGGGGCGATGCGGATGTGTCTTGATCGTTTCGGGGGCTTGGTCTGGTCGCTTGCGAGGCGGCAGTTGGCTTCACCTGCAGAGGTCGAGGACGCCGTGCAAGATATTTTTCTTGATGTTTGGAAGAGTGCCGCCCGATTCGACGGGAGCGTCGCCTCGGAGGTCACGTTTGTCGCGATGATCGCCCGTCGACGGTTGATCGATCGTCTCAGGCGCGTCTCGGGCTCGCGGGAAAAGACTGTTCTCGAGGACACCACGCCGCCGGCGGCGCCTCGTGATGCGGTTGCCGTCGATCAGTCCGACGATGTCAGCGCGGCCGTCGAAGCATTTGCCAAGCTCAGTGAGGACCAGCAGCGTGTCTTGCGGCTTTCCATACAGCAAGGCCTGAGCCACGAGCGGATTGCCGGCGTGACCGGGATGCCCTTAGGCACGGTCAAGACCCATGCCCGGCGCGGACTCATGCGATTGAGAGAGCTTGCCGGGGCCGGAGGTGAATCATGAACCTCCCGAATGATCATTTCGATCGGTGGCTCGTACTCGCTTGTGATGCGACGACCGGTGATCTTGCGTTGCAGGAACGAGACGAGTGTCAGGATGCACGGGAAGAGCACCGCTCTGAGTTTGCGGAGTTTGAGCAGATTGCCGCGGCATTGGCCGTCGGACTGACTCCTGCGGAGGAGATGCCCGAGGATTGTCGGGATCGGATCCTCGGAGAGATCGAAGCAACGCGTTCTCCCACCCCGATGCTCAGGATGACAGACTCGCCGACGCCAGTTGTGCGGTCTCGCAAGAGCAGCTGGAAGTTCGTCGCGATCTCGGGTTGGGCCATGGCTGCGGTGCTCGGCATTGTGGTTGGTACGACGTTGCTCGTTCAATCGCAAGGTCAGCCGGATCCGAGCCAGAGACGGCAGGTGTTGATCGCCGGAGGTGCTCAGCCCTTGGCTTGGGGCGAGTGGGACGACGGAATAGTCGCACCGGCTCATCGCGGAGTCACGGGCGACGTGGTGTGGGATGACGATCGCCAAGAAGGATACATGCGATTCGTGGGGCTTGCCGCCAACAACGCGAGCGAGTCCCAATACCAGCTCTGGATTCTCGACGGCCGATATGAGAACCCGCTCGCACAACGCGTGAGCGGCGGCGTGTTTAACGTCTCGGATACGGGCGAGGTCATCGTGCCGATCCAAGAGGGCATGTCGATCGATGACGCGGTTGGATTCGCGATCACGATCGAGCGACCGGGCGGGGTCTGGGTTTCAGATATGTCCGAGCGGGTGGTAATCGCTCTCAAAGGGTGAGCGCAAAGGCTGATTGCGTAAGGATCCGGCGGTCTTTGGGATCGAGGTATGGAAGCAGTACTGCGGGGATCTCCCGCAGACCTCGTCGCAGCGCCTTGTCCACGGCGTAGCGCAACGAGTCTCGCATGCGAAGCCTCACTCGATCGGTGATGTTGAGATCGTGCTTCTCCATCATTTCCATAGAGAAACGCCAGGCGTGATACTCCTCGACGCAGCGAATCGAGTAGGTGTTGAAGCCAATGGCGTGGTGGCCAATCTCGTGGAGGAAGATGGCGCAGGACATGGGGCCCTTGGGCTTGGGCGCTTCAATGAGGCGACTAATCGAGCCGTCCTTGTACATGACCTGCCACGCAACGCCCGACATGCTCGAACGCCATTTGCGCACGCGGACGCCGTAGGTCTGGAGCATGTGCTTGGTGATGCTCTGATAGCGGTCGGCCATCGGAAGCGGGCTCATGACCGACGGCGTGTCGAGTACAGGCTCTGGCGTGGGATTGAGAATGGGTGGGCGTGCCGGAGCCTCCGGCGTGTCAGCCCGTTGCGACGATGGTGCTCGAAGAAGGTCCCAGAGCGTCAGCATGTCACGCCCCGATGAGCCGCTCACCCGGCTCGATGCGCTGGCCCCTGGCAAAATCGGCCCACGGCATGGGCTTCTTGCCAGCGGGCTGGACTTCCAGAATCGTGAGCACGGTGCCGGCGGCACACGCGACGCTGCCTTGTGCGGGATCGATGATCATGCCTGGTTCATCATTGGGATCCGGAACGTGGTCGTTGTCCACCTGGGCTCTGAGCAGCTTGGTTTGCAAATCTCTGAATCCGACCGACACGCCGGGCTTTGGGGCCAGGCCATTGATTCTGCATCGGCAGGATTCGGCCGAGTCGGTGAACCGGACCCAGGTGTCCTCGCGAGTGATCTTGGCGGCGTGGGTGACCAGCGTTTCATCTTGCGTCTGCGGTTCTTTTTCGCCCGATCGATGCTGCTCCAACACGCGTTCGATGAGGGGCACACCGCTGATCGAGAGCCGGTCGTGCAAATCCGCACTGGTCTCACTCGGGCCGATCTGCATGCGGTCCTGGGCGAGCACCAATCCCGCGTCCATCCGGTCAGCGAGCGTGATTACCGAGTTGCCGGTTTCTGTATCACCTGCCAGAATCGCGGCTTGGATCGGGGCGGCGCCGCGCCAACGCGGCAGGAGCGAAGCGTGCAGATTGATCGCGAAGATCCCATCGAGCAACGGCTTGGATAGTTTCTGTCCAAACGCGATAACCACCCATGCGTCGGCCCCGAGATCCCGCAACTGGTTCAGAGTCGCTTGCTCGTTGACGTTCGGGGGCTTGAGCAGCGTGACGTCGGGCTGATGCTCCTGAGCCCAGCTTGCCACTGGAGTCGGTCGGAGTTTGCCGCCCCGGCCGGCGGGCCGATCGGGCTGAGTCACGATCGCGGCGAGGTCGTGCGAGCGGGCGAGCGCATCGAGCGTGGGCAGGCCGAAGGGGCTGGAGCCGAAGAAGACCAGCCGCACCTATCGTCCCCGCTCAAGCGATCGAATCGCGGCCCGGTTGCGAAGCCTGGACATCTGGGTAAAGCGATCCAGGATAAGCACGCCTTCTAAATGATCGAACTCATGCTGCCAGCACCGGGCCGGGAGGCCGCTGGCGGTTTGGGTTGAAGTCTCACCTTCCACATCTTGGGCCTCGATGGTGATCGAATGCGGCCGCAGGACGTCGCCTCGGATGCCAGGGATGCTGAGGCAACCCTCGCTGAATGGTTCGATCGGGCCCTGAGGGGCGCTGAGGGCGGGGTTGATATAGACCATGGGGCGGATTGCCGATCGGTCCAGGGGCGTGTCATCATCGAGGTCGTCGGCCTCTGGAACTCTCGTGACGAACATGCGCCAGCTCAGCCCAACCTGGGGAGCGGCGAGCCCGATGCCCTGGGCCTGATCCATCAACTCGATCATGCGTTGGGCGACCGCCCGGACCTCGGCGGTGATCTCGGCCACCGGCTCGGCCCGGACCCGGAGCACGGGGTCCGGAAACTCCACGATCTGCAACTGGCTCGGATCCAAGGTCATAGGCCCATCGTAGATCCCGGCGTCGATCGTGGTCGGGCATTCGCTTCCTGATCGGCATGGCTTTCGGGGTTCCTGCCGGGCCGACGCTCGGCTGGAAGCGGTGTAGAATCGCCGACAACTGGATTCAGGGCTTTGCAGTCGGTATCTCGCCGATGAGGGGCCCCGTCTTTGCCCCTCAGAGGCACACAAGCAAAGGAAGGCTGACCCTTGGCGATTTTCGGCAAGAAGAAACCGGGCGACGAGGACCAGGATGGCCAAGCGGCAACGCCCGAGGTCGTCGTCGAGCACTCGCCCGAGAAGGCCAAGCGTTTTTTCGACCGAGCGAGAACGGTCCACGACTCCCAGCAGTTTGAGTACGCGATGTCGATGTGGCTGGACGGGATCAAGTGGGATCCGTCGGATCTGAACGCCCTCGAGAAGTTCGCGTTGAGCGCTTCGGCGTTCATGGGTCAGGACAAGGGCAAACTCAGCAAAGAGACCGTGCGAAATCTCGACGGCAAGCGGCTGGTCGATCGGTACGCGCTTGCGCTGCTGCAGTGGGGCGTGAAACCACGAGATCCGGTATCGGTCGTGAAGGCGGCCGAAGCCGCGGCGAAGATCGACGCCGAGAGCGACCTGGATATGTCCGAAATCGTGTTCTGGATCGCAGAACGAGCGTTGGCGATCATTCGCTCGGACAAGCCGAAGAAGGACTACTACGTCAAGCTCATGAGCGCCTGTCGGACCGCACGGGTGTACGACCTGGCGGTGACCGCTGGCGACGAAGGGGTGCGGCTCGATCCGACGGATGCGAACCTCGCGGCCGAAACGCGCAACCTCGCGGCCCAGGCGACGATGTCTACTGGTGGCTACGCGGGCACCGGCAACGAGGGTGGATTTCGCGCGAATATCAAGGACGCCGAGCAACAGCGCATCATCGAGGAACGCGAACGCATCGTGAAGACGGAGGATGTCAAGGATCGGCTGGTGCGGGTCGCCGAGGAGGAGTACGGGAGGCGTCCGGACGATCTCCCGACGGTGAGACAGTACGTTAAGGCGCTCAAGGAGCGGGGGCGCGAGGAGGATGAGAAGCTGGCATACAGGCTTCTCATGAAGGCGTATGAAGATACCAAGCAGTTCCAGCTCAAGGTCGATGCCGATGACATCCGGCTCCGCCAAGCACGCCGGGCGCTGATGAAGTATCGCGATGCAGCCGATGATTCTCCGGACAACGCCCAAGCCCAAGAGAACTACAAGAAAGCAGAAAAGAAGTTCCTGGAGATGGAGGTCGAATCGCTTCGAGCCCAGGTGGAGGCGTATCCGACGGATCTGCGTCTGAAGTTTGAGCTCGGCAGGCGTGAGCTCAGGCTCGACAACCACGACGAGGCAATTGCGCTCTTCCAAGAGAGTCAGCACGATCCGAAGTTTCGCGCCAGCTCGCTCGCACTGTTGGGCGAATCATTCTTCAAGCAAGACTGGGTGGATGAGGCGATCGACACCTATCGGCGGGCAATCGATGGGCACGATGATCCCCACGACGCCGCGGGCCTTGACCTGCGCTACGGCCTCATGATGGCGTTGCAAGCCAAGGCCCGAACCGATTCGGACCTGGAATCGGCTCTTGAAGCCGAGAAGCTTGCCAGCGGCATTGCGATCCATCAGATCAACTTCCGCGATATCAAGATCCAACGCAACGAGCTGAAGCAACTCGTGGGTGAGCTCAAGCAACGACAGGTCGGCTGAGTTGGGCGCGATCGCCATCATCCCGGCTCGGTTCGCCTCCGAACGATTCCCGGGGAAGATCCTCGCGAGCGAAACGGGCAAGCCGCTGATCCAGCACGTTATCGAGGCGGCCCAGGCGTGCGACGCGATCGAACGCGTTGTGGTTGCGACCGATGACGATCGAATCAAGGATGCGGTCGAGGCGGGCGGCAGCGAGTGCTGCATGACCAGAGAAGATCACACCAACGGCACGAGCAGGCTCGCCGAGGCGGCGTGGGAGCTCGACCTGGCCGACGATGCCATCGTCGTGAATATCCAGGGTGATGAGCCCGAGATCGAGCCGGATGTGGTGCGTGGGTCCATCGCCATGCTTGAACAGAGCGGCTGTGAGATGGCGACAGCCGCGGCTGCGATCCAGTCACGGGCCGATCATCTGGACCCAAACGTTGTCAAAGTTGTGCTCGATCAGGCGGGGCGGGCTCTGTATTTCTCGCGAGCGCCGATTCCGTATCCCCGATCGATGGGCGACCCGCCGTTGCGTCATATTGGGCTATACGTCTATCGGGCGGGTTTTCTGGAGCGCTACGCGAAGATGACGCCGACACCCTTGGAAAAATCTGAGCGGCTCGAGCAGCTTCGCGCGCTTGAGCACGGCCATCCGATTGCCGTCCATATCGGCGACGCCGCGTGGTCGGGAATCGACACCCCTGATCAATACGCGGCGTTTGTCCAACGCTGGCGGAGCCAGTAGAGGCCCTGGCGCAAGCCTGGGCTGGATTCACCTGTTGTGCCAACCTCCGAAAAGCCCGCGCTCGCGCGTGGGCCTCCTTTGGATCTGTGAGAACAACGGACAAGGCAGGTTGAGCGCCCAATCATTTGTTCATGTCTGAACCCGTAAGCCTCGTCCTTGCCCACTCACCCGACGCCGATGACATGGCGATGTGGTGGCCGATCACCGGCATGCGAGGACCCGACGGCCAACCGATCGACGATGCGAGAGGCTCGCCTGCGCTCGATACCGGGCGATGGCTCTTCGAGCCGTTGCCTGAGGATGTCCAACGGCTCAATCGTCGGTCGATGGACGCGGGCGATCTGGATATCACCGCGATCTCGGCCCATACCTACGCCCATGTGCGAGATCGGTACGCGATCACGGCTTGCGGCGGGTCCTTCGGCGAGGGGTATGGGCCCAAGGTCGTCGTCGCGGCTGGTAGCAAACACCAATTCCTCGGCGAGCTGTTCCAAAGCACAAACGTCCGGTTGCTCGTCCCCGGATTGCATACCACCGCCTATCTCTCGCTCTGTGTGCTCCTGGAGCGCAAGGTCGATGCGCAAGAGCGGCTCTTCAGCGAGATACCTGCGGCGGTCGCGGCGGGAGAGTTCGACGCGGGGCTTTTGATCCATGAGGCGCAACTTTCATTTCGGGAACTGGGTCTTCGGCCGTTGGGCGACCTTGGTGCGTTGTGGCAACAACGATTCGGCTCAGTGCTTCCGCTCGGGCTCAACGTGATTCGCCGAGATCTGGATACGAGGTTTGGCGCCGGGTCGGTGCAGGAAGTCTCTGCGATCCTGCAGCGATCGGTCGCGTGTGCGATGGAACGTCGTGAGGACACGAAGGCGTTTCTGCGCATGCACGCCGAGCGCAGGCCTGAGTGGCTGGATAGCGTGTTGGTCGATCAGTATTTGGACATGTACGTGAGCGCGATGACGCTGGATATGGGCGAGGTGGGGGCCGCGGCGCTTGCGAGTCTGTTGGGCGAGGGGTATCGGATGGGTCTGTGTCCGGATCCCGGCGAGATCGACATCTACTAGAGAGATCGAGGAAATCGATGAAAATCGAGAAGACAGAGTTTGGTGTCGCGATCCGGCGCGAGGACGGCACGACGCTCGACGTTCGGCACATCATCGGGATCGGCAGGAACTACGCCGAGCACGCCGGGGAGATGGGAGCCGACCTGCCCGAGCGTCCCATGGTCTTCTTCAAGAGCCCGGCGAGTGCAACGGTGGATGGCGAGGTGATCCGAATCCCCGCGTGCTGTGTCGATCCCGAAACGGGCGGGGAACAGGTCGATTTTGAAGCCGAGCTTGGGGTCGTGATTGGATCGGCGGCGCGGGATGCTTCGGTCGAACACGCGCTCGATCACGTGCTGGGCTATTGCTGCGCGAATGACGTGTCGGCACGGTGGTGGCAGAAAAAGGGCTCGGGCGGGCAGTTCTGTCGCGGCAAGAGCTTTGATACATTCTGTCCGCTGGGGCCCGAGGTTGTCCCCGCCGCGCTGGTGCCGGATCCGCAGGGCCTCCGGGTTCAGTGCCGGGTCAACGGCGAGACAATGCAGGATGGAAACACGGCGGACATGATCTTTCCAGTCGCGCGCCTGATCAGTGAACTCAGCCGGGGCGCGACGCTCTTGCCGGGGACCGTGCTGATAACCGGCACGCCAAGCGGCGTGGGGTTTGCGCGTTCGCCTCAGGTTTTTCTGCGAAATGGGGATGTTGTCGAAGTAGAAATCGACGGTCTTGGTGTGTTGCGGAACGCGGTTGTGGCCCAGAGTTGAGGGCTATTTAGTTCAGAAGGTCATGATGTGCCACTGGCAGCTTGCCTGCCAGTGCGAAGTGCAGGTGGACCGGCACTGGCGGGCAAGCCGCCAGTGGCACTTGGCGCTCAGCGCCCTAGTGCTTCCAACTCGCGTTCGATGACGCTGACCAGCTTGGCCACCTCGCCCTCGCTCGGCACGCCCACCGATCGATAGAGCACATCGCCCTCGGGCCCGACCAGCACGATCGTGGGGATGCCCTCAACATTCATCTCCCGCGCGAGAGGATCGGCGTTGAGCAGGGTTTGGTATGTGAACCCCCCCTCCTGCATGAACCGAATCGGATCGCTGTTCTCGGAAATGTTTGCACCGAAGACGTTCAAGCCGCGTTTGGCGTAGGTCTCGTGCAGGTGCTGGATCTCGGGCATGGCGATCCGGCACGGGCCGCACCAGGTGGCCCAGAAATCCAGGAGGACCAGCTCGCCCTGATAGTCCAGATCGGTGTGGGTGCGTCCGAGGCCGTCGACCAGCTGCCACGCGGGGGCGTCGCCGAGGTCTTTGGGAATTATGCGGAAGATGATCACGCCCGCGAGAGCCGCGACGATGAGCAGCGGGATAACGGGAATGGACTTGCGATCTTCCATGGATTACTCCTGTTTCCCCGCTTTGGCCGAGAGGGAACCTCTCAGCACAGCGTATTGTTCGACCAAGCGTGGCCAAGAAGAAGAAACAATCCGGAAGCCCAACGGTCGAGAATCGCAAGGCGCGGTACCAGTACCACATCCACGACACGCTCGAGGTGGGGATTCAACTCGTGGGCTCTGAGGTCAAGAGCGTGCGGGCAGGCAATATCTCGATCGCCGAGGGGTTCGTGCGCGTCGACCCGAGCCCTCTGGGGATGTACTTGCACCAGGTGAATATCGGCGAGTACGGGCCGGCCGGTGGCATGGGTCACGCGGCCACCCGCGTGCGCAAACTCCTGGCCCACAGGCAAGAGATCGAGAAGCTCAAGCGCGCCGTGGATCGCAAGGGCGTGGCGATTGTGCCGTTGAAGCTGTATTTCAAGAACGGCTTTGCGAAGGTGCTGATCGGCGTGGGCGAGGGCAAGAGCCGGTCCGATAAGCGGAACACGATCGCCGAGCGCGATACCCAAAGAGATATGCAGCGGGCGATGACTCGCAAGCGATTGGGCTGACCTTCAGTTGACCGGCTCGACGGGCTCAGATGCCCTTGCCGACGCGGCTCTCTGCCAGGCGAACCTTGGCCCGAGCGGCGTGGATCGCGTGCGAGCGGCGCTCGTGGGCGATCCGGCGAGCTTCCTGGTCCGAGGCCTCAGGTTTGGTCGTCTCGGCCTCCTGGAGCTCGGACTTGCAGTCGGCGAGCACGAGGGCTTCGGCGGGGACGGCATTCTCGGCGATCAGGGTGAGCGTGCCATCACTCATCTTGCACACGCCGCCATCGACGAAGTAGGAGCGGCTGCCGCCGGCGGCGGAGCCTTCGCTCGGGAAGTCGACGCGCAGCTCCCCGGTGCCCAGGCTCGCGACGATGGGAGCCCTGCCGGGCAGGACGCCCATGAGGCCATCCCAGAGCGGGATCGAGGCGTAGGTGATCTCTCCATCGAGCAGTTGATCGGTGGGAGAGACGATCGTGCAGCGGAAGGTGTTTGCCATGGCTTCCTCGTGGCTTCCTGGGGGGCTGAATCGGGGACCATGATAGGCGGCAGAGGCGGGATCGTGGTGTGGGCGATACCGTGAGCCCGTGAGCCGAAGGGCGGTCATTACGTTGGTTGTGCTGAGTATCGCGATGCTCGGGGCGGGGATGCTGCGCCTGCTGGTCGGGGGACCGGGGCTTGGCTTGCCGGAGTTGCCGGGGATTTGGGAGTTGCGACTGGAGCGGCTGGCCGGGGGCGTGATCGTCGGGGCGAGCTTGGGGATCTCTGGGGTGCTGCTCCAGGCGCTGCTGCGCAATCCGCTGGCGAGCCCGGATTTGCTCGGCTTAGCGTCCGGTGCCGGGCTTGGGGTGATGATCAGCTTTGGCTTGGGGGCGATCTCAGGGATGATGGGGACCGCGCTGCTCGGGACGACCGGGCCGGCGATCATGGGCTCGCTTGGGGCGCTGGCGATTGTGTATGCCCTGAGTCAGCGGCGGGGGTTTGTGGACCCGGTGCCGTTGATTTTGGTTGGTGTCATCGTCTCGATCATCTGTTCCGCGGCGACGCTCTTCATCCAGAACCTGCTACCCGATCGAGGGATCACGGCTTCACGCTGGATGCTCGGCTCGCTCCGCGATGGGATCCCGGCCTGGCAGCTTTGGGGCGTGGGAGGACTGACGCTCGCGAGCGCGGCGTGGAGCGTGCGACTGGGGCACGCGATGGACGCCTCAGCGCTGAGTGATGACGAGGCGATCGGTGTCGGCGTGCGGCTGGGCATTCTCCGGGCGATTCTGTTTGTGCTCGCGGGTTTGCTGACCGCTGGAAGTGTCGTGTTGGCTGGGCCTATCGGGTTTGTTGGACTTGTGTGTCCGCACCTAGTGCGATTGCTTGCCGGGCCCGCGCATCGGCCGTTGGTGATTGGCTCTGCGATCGCGGGGGCGGCGCTCGTGGTGTTGGCCGACGCGTTGGTGAAGGCGATCGAGCTGCCGACGGGGCGATTGCCGATTGGGGTGCTGACCACGATCGTGGGGGGGCCGTTGTTCATTGTGCTGCTTCGCAAGGAGATGCTCGGGGGACGGCGATGAGCCTTCGCGTGCTGTTTCTTGCGCCGAGTTTTCTG
>JAJDDL010000403.1 GCA_029260335.1 Phycisphaerales bacterium
ACGCCTTCTGTGATCTTGTCGATCGCCAGAATGCGGTTGGACTGGACCACCGGGTTCTCGAAGTTCACCGCCACGCCGAGCGTGCGGATCAAACGATCCAGGACCAACGGCTCATTCTCGATCAGCAGTCGATCGCCCAATGCGGCGATCAATGCGGGCACATTGCGCACCGCCGGTGAACTGGTATTCAGCGATTGAAACGTGAGCCCAATCGCCCGGGCCGCGGCGTATCGGACGCCTACGTCCTCGTGGTCCAGGTGTTGCAATGGAAGCCGGGTGGCGCGTTCGGTCGCGAGTTGTCCGGCTAGGTGCAGCGCGACGACTGTTCGGCTGGGGTCATTGTTCGCGGCCAAGCGATCCAGGTGTCCAATGAGTTCGGTCGTATAAGCAAATCGGAACGGGGGGGCCGGCGCGTCGATCTGGCTGGTTCCCATGAGCGGCTGCTGCAGGGCTCGCCTGGCTCGGCTTCGTTCGCGCGGATCATCTGACGCGAGGCCTGGAGCGTGCGCCGCAACCCATTGACGAATCTCGGCCTGCTCGCCGGAGGTGAGCGTATCGGATTTGGCCACGATGGAGTTGTTGATTGGTTGCTGGGCCTGGGCGTTGCTCGCGAGTAGCGAGACCGCCAGCGCGATCGAGGCTCCCATCAGCCAGCTTTGTGCGTTCCTGAAGGCCAATATGAAGCCCCTCTCGGTCTGGTCGGATCCGACCTGCAAAGACTAGACGATATCCCCGCCCCGGGCGGGACTGCGGGCCCCGATACGACAAAACCAACCCGGCGGATCGCCCAACTCGGGCAATCCGTGGGCGGGAAACCTACCAGTGCCCACGCCCAAGGTCAACCGATTCGGCTCTCGACAGGTGATTCTTCCCCTACGCGTAGACTTCAAGGAAGATCCTCCGCGTTGGTCGAATCTGGCGATGGATCATCCGACGAGTCCAAGAATGAGCGTCACCGGCTACCTCGGGGTCGATCTCCAGCAGGCCGGAGAGGCTCTGAGGGTCGAGAATCCTCGATATCGTTCGGAAAACACCCAACTCCATGCCCGCGACGCCGCAGATGTATACCAGCGTCCGCTCGTTGGCCAGCATCGGCACGAGCGAGTCGGCGTCGGCCAGGATCCGCTCATGGACATACATGGGCCCGGCACCATCTTCTTGGTGCTCTCGGCTTATCGCTTTGAGGTACTGCCAAGAGTCTTGCTGGGCTACCAACTCGCTCAGTTCCTGGTCATAGAGCAAATCGCTCTGATACGGCACGCCCATCACGAGTGAAACTCGGGAACGCGGCACCCGCGCAAGGTCCATCATCATGCCGCGGAAGGGCGCGATTCCCGTCCCGGTCGCGACGAAGACGTAGTCATGCTTGGAGGGGTCCTCGGGCAACACGAATCGCTTGCCGCTGGGCCCGGTAAGCGATGCCTCGTCGCCTACTTGCATATCACACAGGTAGTTCGAGGCAACGCCGAGGAAGAGCTGGTGATCCTCCCAGTCCTCATCGATCGTCCTTTTGACGGTGGTCGCGATGATATTGCTCTTGCCGTCCTCGCCCGTTGATGGCGAGGCAACCGAGTACAGCCGGAGCTTGTGGGGCTTGCCCTTGGCATCGATACCCGGCGGGATCACCCCGAAGCTCTGGCCCGGGACAATCTTCCCCGCCAGCTCAGTACCTGCAACATCGAATGCGACATGGCGCACAAAGCTCGCGGCTTTGGTGCTCTTGGTGCATCGCTCGCTCGAAACAACCCGCCCGATGGCGGGGTTTGCCGGGGTGTGCAGGTGCATCTGCACCGCAGCGAGTTCTGGCCCGCGTGCCTTACCTTCGGCCGGCGTTGGCATCGAGTGGCTCAGCCTCCTGAACTCTGACCGCCAAGATCCGTGATCTGATCGTCGGCCGCCTGGCGGCTCTCGGCGAGCTCGGCCTGCAGCGCGTCGGCAAAGTCCTGGGCTTCGCCCCTCATGCCGGCGCTGCTGAAAGCGTCGGCCGCTTCCTGGATTGCGTTGCTTGCCGCGGTGAACGCGTCGATCTCGATCTGGCGAAGCTCCGTGAGCTTTGAAGCGATCCGCGGTTCGCCCGAGGCGAGGGCCTCGGTCGAGGCCAAACGTCCGAGGGTTTTGCGGAAGCGACCGACCTCCCGAGCCTGATTCAGCAGCCCCTGGGCCTGGGCCTGGCGGACTCGACCGGTCAGGAGTTGGGATTGCTGGCGGAGTTCGCTGCCACTTCTGGCCGCTCGGTAGGCCTGCTCGAACGCATCGTCGGCATCGCTCATGGCTTGCTGCAGCGCCCCGTCATAGAACGCGGCGAGCCCGTCGCTGCCGAAGAGCAACGCGATCACCTCATTGCGGATCGTGGTGGCCTCGCTGGAGGCCTCGCGGGCTTGCTGCTCGTGGAACTGCTCGGACTCGGTCAGGTCGCTCAGATCCTCGGTGCGGACCTGTCGAGCGCTCTGCTCACCCTTGATGCGCAGTTCCTGGCGATCGATCTTCGGCGCCAGCCGTTCGATCTGGCCCCGGAGCTTCTCGGCTTGCATGATGAAGCCATCGGCAAGGCGCGAGTGGCGCTGGGCCTCGGTGATCAGGGGCAAGGCCGTCATCGGATCGGCAGAGTCGGCTTGGATCTCCAGCTTTGCAACTTCGCCTCGTTCGGTCTCGGCCTGTGCGTTCAGCTCAAGGATCTGGGAGTTGATCGCGTCAAGCTCGGTGCGCATGCCCGCGAGCGTCTGCTGCTCCTTGGCGATCGAGGCATCCAACACCTGGATCTCTGTTCCGAGCTTCTGGCGTTCATTGCTCGCATCAAAGGATGCGGCAAGCGCTTGGCGGGTCTCGGCGACCTGCCACACATTCACGCGTGCCTCGATCTCCATCACTCGTTCGAGCGCTTCACGCTGCTTCTCGGTGGTCAGGCGCAGCTGCGCGGTCGCTTCGGCAAGCTCGATCTCGCCGATGATCAGGTGAGCCGCCGCCTTCTCGGCCGAGTTCTCTGATTCCAGAACGGGTTGGAGAATCTTGCGGACTTCCGCGTAAGGCCCCTCAGACCGTTCGGCGAGCGGAATCGTCCCACGCCCACCGGGAATGACCGCCAACTCCGCCGAGGCCTTCGCGAGCAAGGCCTGCATGTCCTCTTCGGATCCACACCCGCCCAGCATCGCGCCAGCCAACGGGATCGCCAACAGATTCAAGTGCTTCCAGTTCATCCAATCCCTCATTCCATAATCCTCCGGGCTCTGAACTCTAGCCCGGGTTCTAACGGGGCTTGCCCGGCGTATCGCCTGTGCCGGGAATCGCCTGTGCACTCAACGGCACGGGCGGGGTGTAATCGATGGGGTAATCCGTGTGGGGGCGGTACATCGCCCGGATCCAAGACACCGTCTTTTTGAAGTTGGCGTCATCGCGCGAGTTGATGACCGGCCGCCAGGGTCGTTCTCGGCCTAGCTCCGAGACCGCGGGGTGCGGGTAGGTCGAAATCTCCAGGGGCAAGGCCAGCTCCAGCAGCAGCGACTTGTCCGGTTCTTCATAATCGATCAACGCACGTCCGTCCTTCGTGCGGAATCGATCGAGGATCAGGTAGTTGGTGTACACCGTCGGCTCGGCCCGCCAGCGTTGGTTCGCGAGGTAGAGCCGTCCGGCATCCTCGCCCCCGTGGCATCGATTGGTCGCACAGCCGCGCAGGAGCCACTCGTTGTGCACATCAACACGGAACGCGCGGAACGCGGGCGGGTCTTCTTCTACCCGCACCTCGCCGTAAAGCTCGCGGGCGCGCAGGTCAAAGAGCAGACCAAGGATCTCGTCGGCGCGTTTGCGATACAGCGCCCGGCGCTGCTCGGGATTGCGCGGCACGCGGTCATCCTCGGCGTAGTACGCCAGGATCTTCTCGACGGTCTCTCGCGAGACGCTCATCTTGGGAGGCCGTTTCAGATCAACCTCAAAGACCCGCAGCAGGTTGATCTGCTCGGGGCTCAGCAATGGGAACTCGGGCCTCTTAGTCCGAGTGTCGGCGGGGGCATCGGTTCCTTCCTCGGGAATCGAGCGGGCGCTCTCCTGCAAGCGAACCTGCTGGGTCAACAGCCGGTCCAACTCGATCGCGCGGGGGTTGTTGGGCTCAAACTCCAGCACGCCCTTGGCCTCGCGCAGCGCCAGGACATACCGGCCTTGCCCCATGAGCCACTCGCTCAGCAGCAATCGCTGCTCGGCGTCGGTGTCATCGATGGCAAGGCGCATCCGGCGATACCGCTCGAGCAGGGGCTCGACGAGCATGAGCCGTTCGATGTCCTTGTTCTTGAATCGTGTGAGCACCTCGCCCACGCGGATCACGACCTCGTCGGCCGTCTCCTCGACCAGCCGCCCGGTCATCTGACCGCCGTCCAAGAGCGTGATGATGCACTCGGGCTCTTCGGTTGTGGGGATGGGCGGATCGGCATCCTGGCCCAGAGAAACCACAGCCAGCAGCATCCACACCACGAGTATCGTGGGCGCGTGGCGGATCTGACATGCTCGACAGAAACTCGAAAGCATGGGCGACCTGAAGCAGAAGGCGACATCGGCAGGCGGGCGACATCAGACGCCCTGAGGACAAGCCCCTTGGAGAGACTCTGTACGCTTCCGTGTGGCAGTTGGATGCCGCCGAATGGCGACGATCGTCCTTGAAATGCCCAGGAGAGGACTCGAACCTCCACCCCATTTCTGGGACCAGCACCTCAAGCTGGCGCGTCTGCCAGTTCCGCCACCTGGGCGATGGGGACGCCAGTATAGGCCAGAACCGGCCTCACTTGCATCGGGCATATGTCTGAACTTGCCTAGGCTCTTAGGTGATCCTCGATGTGGGGTCGGTGCTTTGCCGACCGTGACGGCTTGAGGACCGCGTGGTGAGAAACGCGAGGAGGGCGTCCGGAATGGCTGCAGTGGAATCGGCTCGTGAAAAAAGGGATGGTGCGGCAATGGATCGTGCGAGTTTCGATCAGATGCTCAAAGAGCTTTCGGCAACCGCTCGGGCCGCGAACGTATTCGGGGATGTGAGTATCGCCGATGGTCGGCTTTCGTGCGAGGCGAAAGAGGCCGCCGAGCCCGCGTTCTATCGCGTGGATCTGGATGCCGAAGGCCTGGTCTGGGTGTCACTGGTGACCGCTGATCGGTGGCTGAGCGAGTCCATTGAGGCGACGCTCATGCATACGGGCGACAAAATGGAAGAACTGCTCGACGAGGAACTGGTCGACCAGGGATTTGACAACGGGCCGCTGCCGATCCAGCACTTCCGGTCCGATGACATGCTGTTCACGTTTCGCTCGGCGGTGCCCACGAGCGTGCTTTCGGCCGAGGCGGTGGGGCGGGTGCTTTTGGCATACGCGGCGTGCTTCGACGAGTTGGGTGACATGTCCGGGGGCGAAGACGACGGATAGTTCTTGCCAAAACCTCGATATCGCAGCCAGGTTCGATAACCTCCCCAGACGTTCTTGACCGTCCACTCGGAATCCGCAATGCGCATCCTCATGTTGGGGTGGGAGTTCCCACCGATTATCTCCGGCGGTCTCGGCACCGCTTGCTTCGGATTGACCAAAGCGCTCGATCGCCTCGGCGAGCATGTGTACTTTGTTTTGCCCAAGCCGGTCGATGCCGGGACATCGAGCCATGTCACGCTGCTCAGTCCGACGGCTTTTTCCGAGCCCAAAACGCTCCGCCAGATCGTCCGGACTCAGGACATCAAGCCGATCGTGCACGAGCCCGGAGCGCGGGCGGTGAGCGAGACTGTCGAGCGGATGGAGATCTTCACGCTCCCGATGGCCCTGAGCGGGAGCTACGGTAGTATCGACGGGCCCGAGCAGACCACCGTGCGATTGCGGCTCGAAGAGATCGCCAAGCTTGAAGAGGACGCGCGCAAGGGCGACCGCCAGGCCGCGGAGAAGATCGAGACGCTGCGGACCATCCAGCACGCCGAGGATCTCCAAGAAATCCAAGAAATCGGCGGTGAACACGGGGAATACGGCGGAGATCTCATCGGCGACGCGTGGCGTTACGCCAAACTCGCCGCGGCTTTGGCCCGGCGGATCGAGTTCGACGTGATCCACGCGCACGATTGGTTGACCTATCCGGCGGGGATCGCCGCTCGGGAAGTCTCGGGCAAGCCCCTGGTCACCCACATGCACGCGACCGAGTACGACCGCTCGGGAGAGAACGTGAACCAGCGGATCGCAGATATCGAGCGGATGGGCTTGCACGCGGCCGATCGGATCATCACCGTGAGCAAGCTCACAAGCGATATCTGCGTGAGCAGGTATGACGCGGAGCCCGGCAAAATCGAGATTGTCTACAACGGTGTCGACCAGGATCAATCCCAGCCCGAGTCCGGCTCCAAGATCGAGAGCAAGGACAAGATCGTGCTGTTTCTCGGTCGGATCACGATGCAGAAGGGCCCGGAGTACTTCATCGCCGCGGCGAAGCGTGTGCTGGAGTGCGTGCCGGATGTCAAGTTCATCGTCGCGGGTTCGGGTGATATGGCGTTGCGGATGATCGAGATGGCCGCGGCCTTGGGTATTGGCCACAAGTTCACGTTCACGGGCTTTCTGCGCGGCAAGGACGTCGAGCGTGTGTTCAAGATGGCCGACTGCTACGTGATGCCGAGCGTCTCAGAGCCCTTTGGCATTGCACCGCTCGAGGCGATCAGCCACGACGTGCCGGTGATCATCTCCAAGCAATCGGGGGTGGCCGAGGTGCTGACCCATGCACTGAAGGTCGATTTCTGGGATATCGATGAGATGGCGAACAAGATCGCGGCGGTCTTGAAGTATCCGGCGCTCAGTCAGACCCTTCGCACCCACGGCGATTTTGAGTTGCGCGGGCTGACCTGGGACGGCGCCGCGGCGCGATGTGTGAAGGTGTACGCCGACGCGATCGCCTCGCAGTTCGATCGGTGAGCCGTTCTGCAACCAGCCGGACATAAAAAAAGCCGGCCAGGGGCCGGCTATTGAGGCATTGTTGTAGGGTCGATCGAACTCAGGCGCCGCCGATTTGGACTTCGCCAGATTCTTCGAGCTGCTTCTGGATTCTCTCTTGTTCCTCGAACTGCTCATCGAACTCTTTTTGTTGCTCGGTGGTGCGTTCTGGGCCCTTCTTGGAACCGCCGAAGATATCGGTGAATTGTGAGAGCAAGAGGACCGCTGCGCCGAGCAGTGCGACGACCGCGACGCCGATTTTGATCATGTCAGCCTGAGATCTAGCCATTTAAATACTCCTCGCCTGAGCCTCTTTGGGGAGCAGTTGCTCCGAAGATTCGTGCCACAATGTTACGCCCCGACTGTGTGTCAGGTTTCCACGATGTCGGTGAATCATCGGCAGGAAAGACAGATTCCCTTGCAAAGTCCGAAAATCAGCCGACGTCACGCGTTTGGAAGAGCCCGACGCCTATAGCGAGAAACGCCACGATCTGGAGCCCGGAGTAGCCCGCAAGCATGCCCAGGTGGGAGGCCGGGACCGGGTGGTTCTGGCTGACCGCGTCCACGAGCCAGAAGAACTGCATGTTCGGCACAACGCCCCAGGCGACCCGAGCGACGGTATTGACCTCTGTCGGGCTCCGGAAAACTGCGTGTCCATTGCGGGGTGGCTCGTCGACCGACGCCGGCGTCTCGCCATCATGTCGAAGGGTGAGAATCTCGCCCGCGGCCTCCACCACGACGATCCGGCCAGGTCCTCTATGGCGATCTTCGAGCATGTCCAGATCGCTAGGGATTGGGCCGGTGTGGACCGAGAGGATGGCTCCGCTCGGGTCTGTACCGTAATAGAAGAGATCTCCCGGTTCGAAAGGCTCGAGCGCCGGAGCGTCGAGTTCGACGACAAACTCTTTGCCGAGCCTTTGGAAGGAAGTGTCGGCCGGGTCGACGCTTGTGGCCGAGTCGATGAGCGCCATCATCGGGTTGTTAAAAGCTCGCTTGCCGAACAAGTGGTTGGAGAGCAGGCCCAGGAGGAAGACGCCCGCGCACAGGACAATGGTCATGACCTGGCCCAGACGCGTGGAGACGGCGGTTGCGACGCTCGTGAGCACCAGGATCGCCATGGCGATGGCGGTGCAGGCGACGGCGATTTGCGGGCGGAAGGTCGGGAACCTGGTGAACTCCTTGACTTCCTTGAACTTGTCGGTGATGCCGACGGCCTTGTCGCTCTGGTATTCGGCGAGGGAGTGGACCCGATCGTCGTAGATGTACCCGGGCTCCCAGACATTCTGCAGGTGCCAATCTTTGTCTACGAGGAGCACTCCGATGTAGGCCAGGAGGATTGCCGGGAAGAGCAGGATCGACGCGATCTGGGGGAACGACCAGCCGTAAAAAAAGTTCGTCCAACTGGCGATGGCCAGGGTCGCGAGCAACGCGAGGATCGAGAACCAGATGACCGGCATGTCGGGTTTATCCGCGGCGGTCGACATCACGCCGTGACGCAACGCGAGCATGAGGAAGATCATCATCACCAGAACCGCGAGGATGATCGCGAGTGTGACGCCTAGGTACTTCCCCACAATGACAGTGACGCGATTGACCGGCTTGCTGATGACGGTGAGGACGGTTTTGTTGTCGATTTCGCGTGAGACGACGGCGGTTGCCACGAAGCCCGCGAGCAGCATGCCGCACACGAAGACCGTCGCTAACCCGATGTCAAGTAAGAGTTTATTGTCACCAGAGACCTCGGCGCTGGTGCCGTATCCCATGGCAAAGCCGGTGCCCCAGGTGTTGAAGACCTGAAGGATTCCACTGATCACGAGGATGAACAGGAAGAATGGTTGTCGTATCGCTTCGACAAAGGTGTTCTTAGCGATGGTGAGAAGCTGGGTGGGCATGTTTGGGGACTGACCTCTGGGGTTTGAGGCTAGGAACTGAGCGGCGGCTCAGGTTCGGGGAAGTTTTTTACGCGAGAGGTCGAACCCGGGTTCGGCGGTCTCGTAGTTTCCGATGCGCTTGACTTCGAGTTGGGGTCTGCACCGGGGTGATCCGACCGGAGCCGGGGCTGACTCGATGATTGCCTTGATCCGAACCTTGTTCTAAACCTTGTTCTTGATGGGCCTGTGGAAACACGAGGTCATAGGCGGCAGAATAGCCCCTCCCGCATTCGGCGGGGGCGAGTGATCCGAGGAACTGCATGCAGCAAGCTGATCATCAGACGTATCGGCGGGGGGCGGGTGCCGCGTGGCTTGGAGCCATCGTCCAAGCCGTACTCGCCTCGCTCATGTTCATCTATGGCTTTTCGGTACGCGATCATGCGGCGATCACCGCCTCGATCATGATTGGCCTGGGGATCCCGGTGTGGGTCTTCCTGGCCATCGCGCTCGATCAGCACCGCCGTGAACGGCTTGAGGCCTTCGAGGCCGATGCGTTCATGGAGACCGACGCCGCGACCTCCAGCATGTTCGAGAAGGGCGGGGACGACTTGCGGGTCGCGGCCCGTCGTCTGCGGACGATGCATCGCGTTGCCTTGCCGGCGATGAGCCTGGTCGTCGCGACCTTGCAGATCGTACTGGGGATTGGCCTGTTCCTCGGCGGGCGTCGTCTGGTCAATCCGGACCACTTCAATCCGGAGCAGAGGAACGAGTTCGCGCTCGCCGTGGGCTTGTTCATTGCGTTCGTCGGCTTTGTGCTGGCCCGGTATGTCTCGGGCATGGCCAAGCAGAAGGCCTGGTCTTTGCTTGGCGCGGGTTCGAGTCAGGCGATTGGCGCATCGCTTTTCGCGTTGGTTATCGCGATTGGCGCGTTCGTTGACATCATCGGGCCGGACACGATGGATCGGTATCTGCAGATCCTGCTGCCGATTGTCATGGTCTTGCTTGGCATTGAGGTCTTCCTGAACTTCTTGCTCGATCTGTATCGACCCAAGCGAGCGCAGGAGGCTGCCCGAGCGGCGGTTCAATCGCGTTTGTTGAGCATGCTAGCGGCGCCCGATCGGATCGCCGAGAGCATTGGCGAAGCAATCAACTATCAGCTCGGCACCGATGTCACGGGGAACTGGTTCTACAGGCTTTTGAGCAGATCATTGGTGCCGTTGATTCTCATCGGGCTTTTGGTTGCGTGGCTCATGACCTCGCTTGCGGTGGTGCAGCCACACCAGCAGGGTGTCTTGCTTCGCTTTGGTGAGGTGAAGGCCGAGAACATCGGGCCGGGATTGCACATCAAGTACCCCTGGCCTATCGATCGGATCCACGTCCCGGCGGATGTGAAGCGCGACGAGCGCGGGCGGGAGACCAGTCGCACCTATACGGCGACTGGCGTGCGGACCTTGCACCTGGGCTCGAATCCACCCAAGGGTGACGAGCCGATTCTGTGGACCAATGACCATGCGGTGGAAGAGGGCTTCCAGATTGTGCTGGCCTCGTCGGGCGATGAGGCGGCCGATCAGGAAGGCCAGGACTTGGCATTGGTGGCGATCGAGGTCCCGGTTCATTATGTGATTGACAACGTGCTGTTGTTTGAGCAGCTGGCTCCGCCGCGGCATCGCGAGGACATCTTGCAGGCGGTGGGGCAGCGGGCGGTGGGGCGTTATCTCGCCGAGAAGACGATGCAGGAAGTGCTCGGCTCGAATCGCAACGTGATCGCCGAGGAGTTGCGTCAGGAAATCGAGGTCGCGTTTAGCGCGATGAATCCAAGGGCCGATGGTTCAGCGCGTGGCGCTGGAGTTCGGGTGCTCAACGTGGGGATGCAGGGCTCGCATCCTCCCAAGGACGTGGCGGCGGCGTTCGAGAATGTGATCAAGGCCGAGCAACAGACGGCGCGGCAGATCGAGAATGCGCGGAAGATCGAGATTGAGACGCTGACGGCGGTGATCGGCAGCGTGGAGGCTGCATCGGATATCAAGGCCGAGATCGATCTTCGCAATGCGATGGAGGCCAAGCCCGAGGGGGAGCGCGACCTCGAAGCGATCGCTCGCCAGACCTCCAAGATCGAGAAGATGCTCGACGAAGCCGGCGGACGGGCGGCACAGATTCTCTCTGAGGCGAGAATGGAACGGTGGTCCAAGCACATGGGGGCCCGCGGGCGTGCGGCCCGATTCCAAGGCCAGGTCATCGCGTACGAGGCCCAGCCCGACGTCTATCGCGCGAGTGTGTACTTTGATTCGCTCTCGAAGATGTTCGACGGTTCGCGTCTGTTCATCACGAGCGAGTTGCTCGACGTGACCGCCCGCATGAATCTCGAAGATATCAATACCGCGGCCCAAGAGGTCTTCCAGAGTTACGGCGACGAGTAGTCCGCCCCAAGGGTTCTGCCCATCTTGTCAGGAGTGCTGACGTGTTGAAGAGTTTGAAATTTGCGCTGAAGATCGGCCTTGGCGTTGCGTTCGTGATCGCGCTGGTCGCGTACATGATTACGTTCCGGGTCGAGTTCAATGAGCGGGCGGTGCTGACGACCTTCGGGAAGGCCAGCGATGAGAGCGAGGCGATCGAGCCCGGGCTGCGGTTTAAGTGGCCATACCCGTTCCAATCGGTCACCAAGTACGACACGCGGATCCACGTGGTGCAGTCGCGGTCGGAGACCCAGCAGACCGCCGACGGCAAGCTCATCATCGTCGAGTCGTTCTGCTTCTGGCGTGTGAGCGATCCGCTGGAGTTCTTCCGTCGCTTTTCCAACTACGGCGACCGCCCGCTGGAGCATTTCCGCGCGGCCGAGTCGATCCTGCAGAGCACGCTGCGAAGCGGGCTTGCCGAGGTCGGGCAGTATGGCATGAGCGATCTGTTCCCCTCTGACGGGGGCGGCAGCAAGCTCGGCGAGCTCGAGGAGAAGATCCTCGCGGCCGTCCGAGAGGGTGCGGCTGACGCTCAGGACGAGAGCGGCGAGGTCGGCCTGAGCAGCTATGGCATCGAGGTGGTTGAGGTCGGAGTCGGGCGCATCCTGTTGCCCCAGACGACCTCTGAGTCGGTGATCAACCGGATGCGTGAGAATC
>JAJDDL010000404.1 GCA_029260335.1 Phycisphaerales bacterium
GCCCCTCGGCGTGCAGCATGAGCCCATCTGCGGTATCCACAAGAACGCCGTTGGGCTCATTCAACGCGTACCAATGCACATCGATAATCGTCGGAGCACGCTCGAGCGGGCCACCGCGATGCACGTGGATCGAACTGTTGTTGCTGCCGCGCCCGCTGAGATCGGCCGTGAAGATCCCATCGATGACCAGATCGAACGAAAAGGTCTCGCTGATCGGATCGACAACAAAGGCCGCCAAGCCCGTCGCATCGGAACCCGACCCGCTCGGCGGATCCGGATCCGACGGAAGCACAACCAAATCTCCATTGAGCACGATGTCCTCAAACTCAATGACTTGCGCCGAACCGGCCGCGCAAACGAACCCAAGCGTAACAAAGGATGCTGTGCACTTCTTCATTGCAGTGAACTCCAGGTCTACAAATGGTGGGAGGCCACTTCAGTGTGCACGCGCCCGTCGTGTTCGCCAGCAAGTTCCCCATGAATCCCCGTCGCCTGGACCGTCTCTAAGGCCTGCGCAGGTTTGAGATGTATCCACCGCTGCTGAGCCGACGGCATAATCAGCGCACGTCGCACAATCCGACTCACCGACTTGTCACAAGGTGCGAACCCAAGCCCGGGTATCACCGCGCTCGGATCAATCAACAAACCCCATCGTTACTAATCAAGCGGATGTCATCGAGCGCCCGGAACGCCTCGCGCCAACGCCGGACCTTGTCCGCATTGACTTCCACGCTCAACACGCCCTCTTCATCCGCGAGCTCGCCCAGGACCTCGCCCCGTGGACAAACCGCAAGCGTTCCCCCGCCGTAGCTCAGGTGCGGGTCGTCGCCCGTGCGATTCACAAGCAGCATGTACGCCTGATTCTCGATCGCCCGAGCAATCGCCAGCGCCCGCCAGTGGTGCTGGCGTGCCACCGGCCAGTTCGCCCCAAGGCACAGACACTCGGCCTTGCAAAGCACCTGCAGCCGAAACAACTCCGGGAACCGAAGGTCATAGCAGATCGAGGGTGCAACACAGATCGAGTTCTCGCCTGTTCCCCACAAGTATGTCTCGACGCGCTCCCCGCCTCGAAAGCGCTCGCCCTCGCGACCGAAGCTGAACGGGTGCACTTTGTGATACTCGCACGCCAGCTGGCCCGTGGCATCGATCACCGGCGCACGATTCGTCGCCTTTCGCCCGCCCGTGCCTGCCACCGTCCGCCCGCCCTGGACCCACACTCCCAAACGAGCGGCGAGCCCTCGAAGGTATCCGAGCGTCCATTCGTCGCGATCCGATGTCTTCTCGACGTTCAAGCTGAACCCGGTATCAAACATCTCCGGCAGCAGGATCAAGTCTCCCTGCGCGATATCGGTCGTTGCGAGCAGATCGTCTACCGTCCGGCAGTTTGCCTCGCGATCCTCCCACTGGATGTCAAGCTGGACCAGATGTGCACGCATAAAGGGCCCCCGCACCACGACTTACTGCCATCCTAGGAGATTGCCTGGGCAACGTCGCCACAGCGGATAAACTGCATACGTGCCCGACCGCAATCCTCAGATCGAACCAAAGACGACTTTGTCGCCTCGCCCTGTGCAAGTCCCGGGGCAAGCCCCAGAGCAAGTTCTGGCATCTGGCCCGCAGAAGCCCCACATTATCCTTGCCAGCACCTCCCCACGCCGGCAAGCCTTGCTCTCCGAGGCCTGCGCAGCCTCGAACCTCACCTTCTCTACCGTGGATCCGTGCCTGGATGACGGCGAACTCACGCCCGGCAAAGTCGATCCCGCAACGTACTGCACCGCGCTCGCATACTTCAAAGCCTGCGCCGGAGCAGGCCGACTCAGCCCCGAGCAAACACAAGGCCGGGTCATCATCGGCGCCGACACTATTTGTTTGCACCAGAATGAGATCATTGGCAAGCCCCGCGATGCCGCCGCAGCCCGCGCAACCATCGAGCGGTTTATGAATGACGAACACGATGTCCTCACGGGCGTCGCCATCCTCGAAGGCCCGCGCCGCGAGTTGTTCTTCGATCGCGCAACGGTCCACCTTGGAACGGTCGATGCCGCCTCTCTCGACGCTTATCTCGACGCAGGCGATTGGCAAGGCAAAGCCGGGGCTTATAACCTCTTTGAACGCCTCGAGGCTGGCTGGCCGTTGACATACCAAGGCGACCCCACAACCATCGTCGGATTGCCCATGGCAATCCTCACCGAGCGCCTGGGCCTCCATCCCGTGAACACGATTGGCGGTACTCCATGATCGCCACCGGCCCACTGATCAGCCCCTGGCTCGCATTCCCCCTCGCGGCAATCACCATGATCATCATCGCGATGCATGCGACCAACCTCACCAATATCAAGATGCCCGAGAGCCGCCGGACCATCCGCAAGATCAACGGCATGCTCATGCTCATGGCCGTTCCGCTCATCGCCTACGCCTTCAGCGGCGTCGGCTCCGAGCAACCCAGGGAGTTCGTCCTGGTCTGGACCGCCTCGGCCGCTTTGCTGACCATCATCGTCTTCATCGCCATGGTGGATATCCTCAACACGGCCCGCCTGCACCGCGCAGAGAGCCAACAACTGCGGAGGAACATCCGCAAAGCCAGAACCCAACTGGCGCAGTTCGCACACGACGCACGCCGGAGGCACACGGGCGAGGATGGCAAAGAGCGATACGAGCCGGCCGACTAAGCGCCCCCCGCTTCCGAGCATCCTCGGCAAGGCCATCGAGCCGTTCTACAGACTCGAGATTAACCGCCGCAACCGCAGTTTCGACCGAGGACGAGGCATCACGCGCCTGCGCCACCCGGTCATCAGCGTCGGCAACCTCAGCGTCGGCGGCACCGGCAAGACCCCCATGGTCGCACGCATCCTTACCTGGCTCCGAGAAGCCGGCCACGACCCGTGTATCGCGATGCGTGGCTACAAAGGCACAAACGGCGAGTCCGATGAAGCCCTCGCGTACGCCCGATCCTTCGAAGACCTGCCCATCGTCGCCCAACCCAATCGCCTCGCCGGGCTCAAAGATCTCTCCCAAACGCCCCGTGGCAAACGCGTGGATTGCATTGTTCTCGACGATGGCTTCCAACACCGGCGCATAGCGCGCGATCTCGACATCGTTCTGATCGACGCCACGCACAACCCCTTCGCGGACGCCCTGCTCCCCGCCGGCTGGCTCCGCGAACCGGTCCAGTCCCTATCCAGAGCCCACGCCGCGGTCGTCACGCACGCCGAGCAGATGACAAGCCCGATGACGCGAGAGCTGTGGTTCCCCTTAACGCTCCGCTTGGGTAAGGGCAAGCCCGTTGCGCTCACGCGCCACGCATGGGACTCGCTCCACATACTCGCCAACGGATCCGAAGGTCAACAGCCAATCGAATGGCTCCAGGGCCGAAACGTGATGGCGGTATGCGCCATCGGCAACCCGGACGCCTTCATCGACGAACTCGCGCGTCGTACCGACAAGCCCGAGCCAGAACTAACCCAAATGATCCTGCGCGATCACGACCCGTATCAAGGGAAGACCGTCCGCCGAATACTAGAACTCGCCGAGTCCTCGGCTATCGACGCCATCGTGACAACAGACAAAGACTGGTCCAAGCTCCAGCACGTCCCCGCCGACCGCTGGCCATGCCCAGTCGTCCGCCCTCAACTCGAACTTCGCTTTGACCGAGGCGAGAGCGATCTCAAGCAAGCCGTTCTTGCGGCCGCCCGAGGCGACCCCAACGCTTAACGAGCCCGAAGCGCGAGAGGCAATTGCGCGATTAGCGTCTACTAGCTTGCACATTTGA
>JAJDDL010000405.1 GCA_029260335.1 Phycisphaerales bacterium
TACCCCAAGAAGTTTGAGATCGACGAACTCCGCTGCATCTTCTGCGGCATGTGCGAAGAGGCCTGCCCGGTCGACGCCATCGAACTCACCACCGAGTACGACATCGTCGGCCGCAGCCGCCAGGAGATGGTCTACGACAAGGCCAAGCTCCTGCACGTCTACGACGTGACGATCGGCAAGAAGCCGATGTAGTACCCGCCCGGCCCTGTCGGGTCCGAGCGGATGTCAACTGCATCGCGACTTAGCGGCAGCCCTCAACAAACAAATCCAAGTACGCAAAGAAATCAAACGAATCGATCCGCTCGTCCCCGTTGATATCCGCCCGCCGATCATCGTCGGCGAACAGATCCAAGAACGCAAAGAAATCATCCGCGTCGACCGCGCCGTCGCCGTTGATGTCCGCTCGGCAGTCTCTTTGTTCTTCCATCGCGAATCCGAACTCGATCACCGACACGAGCGAACCCACGTCCTCGCCCTCGGCTTCGACCACGAGCTCGGTCTGCGCATGGAACTCATAGGCCCCACGCGGCAGCACGCCCCCAAACTCAAAGTCGCCCGTGTCATCGATCTCGATGGCCTTGAACCCATCGCCCTCGGTCTGGACGAGCGAGATCTGAGAGCTGTCGACGAAGAACTCCTCCTCGTCACGCGTGATATACGCGCCCACGAGAGAAAACCGCATCGGCTCGGTGAGCACGAACGAGTAGGCAACCCAGCTGGACCCGGCTCCCCGCGCCTCGGCTCGATCGCCGCGAGTCTCGGCGACGCCGACCGTGAACAGCCGCCCCCGAATCTCATCGGGCTCGGCAAACGTTTCCTGGGTAGCCAAAACCTCGGCCAGCGCTCGCTCGTCGTCGGTCCGGGCCCGCGAGTCGTGGCCCCTGTCGAATAGCCCAAAGTCGTCGGAGATGATCGGCTCGGGCGTATCCAGATCCTGCTGATCACCACTGGTCGCACGAGTCTCGGCATCGAGCCCCCGCACAATCCTCGTTTCAATAATGTCTGCGCTCACCATCGCGGCACAACCCAATGCGGCCGCGCTCCCAGCGCAGCGCATACGACAACTGCTGATTCGCATCGCAAATCTCCCTTCACATGAATCAGGTTTCCGTTGAACTCCAGCGCGCCGTGCGTCGAGTCACTCTGCCCGCCGCAAGGTCCACATTACAGGATCACCGCACCCGCGCATCCACAAAGAACCCGATCAAACAGGTTATAGAGGTCTCGTCATCTGGATTCTCATGCGATAGCAGCGTGATATTCAGATGAAGCACGTCAAACTACATGCAGGTCAACAGGACCAGAGAACTGAGTGGGCTCGCAGCAGCCTACGCATTCAGTTCATAAACCACTATCACCAGCACATCGCTTGCTCGAAAGCTCCGACCGGTTCCCGACATCGTCGTCGCTTCCTTCGCGAGTGTCTGGGGCGCGATATTGCCCTGGATCGAGTGGATCTTGGCGTTGCTCTCACGGATCCAGGCGTTGACCTCGTTCTCAAGTTCCGCGGCCCGGTCTTCGACGCCGCAGAACAGTTTGATTTGCTGCATGAATGGCTCCCGATGTGTCAGTTTGGCCAAAGCCTAGGGGCCTTGGGACGACCCGGGAGACCCTGGAAGCCATTCCGCCGCGATGCCGCCCCAGGATTTTCCGGCTCCAGGCTGGCAATCTCAGTTTCGAGGCAAGAAGGAGGCGAGAGAGGACTGAGCGTCGCTTCTGAAATACCCGATCCGGCCTTCCGAAGGACCACATGCGGGATCGGTGCGCACAGGGCGTGCCGGCCCTACCCTGAGAGTCCGCCGGGCGGCGGAGGGAGCCGCCGGGTCGCATGCCGTCCCATCTAAGAGCTAGGGCGGCTAACGAACAAAGCCGAACGAAAGGAAATGGAATGATCCGTCGAGCAGCGGTTGTGGCCAGTGGCCTTTGCATCAGCACAATGGCCTTGGCTGGCCCCCCCGCCAAGTACTACCAAGAAGACACCGCCGCGATGGTCCGCCTGGACCTCGCAGCGATCACGGTCGACAACGTCAAAGCAGCGGTCAACGCTCTGATCACCCAGGCCGATCTCGACGCCGCAGGCACCGGGATTAGTCTCGAAGCCGACATCATGTCCCAGGTCAATCAGATCGGCATGATGCAGATGATGACCATGGGCCTGACCACCAACGGCGCCAACGCGGTGACCATCGCCGTGCGTCCCGGTGCCGACGGCACCATGGAAAGCCAGCCCGAGATGAGCGTCCTGCTCCCGGCCAACTCCGCCCAAGGCGCCCAGTCCATCATGGCATTTATCCAGAACATGGCCGGCGGCATGGGCGGCGTCACCATCGACGCCACCACAGAAATGTCAGGCGATGAGCACTGGGTCGTCATCACCCCCCCCGGCAGCACCGCGGTCGAAGGCGATGGCTCGGCCGCTCGCCGCGCCGCGATCACCGGTGCCATGAAGAGTGTCGGCGAGAACACCCTCAGCATCGGCATGGTCCCGACCGAGGACATGGTCGGACAAATGCTCGAGAACATCCCCGACGAGCAGGGCCAAGCGATGATCTCCACCATGATGAAGGCCGAGTGGATGGGCATGTGGCTGAGCGTGGATGCCACCCCCGAGTTCGGCGTTCGCATGAGCTACGCCGACTCCGAGCTCGCAGGCCAGGTCGAGCAGATGTATCAGGGCGCGATGGGCTTCATGATGGCCCAGGCAGCCGAAGCCGACGCCCAAATCGAAGACGTGCCCGCCGAGTTCACCCCCAGCGCGATCGCTGAGAAGCTCACCACCTGGTTCGCCATGGAGCGCGAAGGCGGCGTCTGCACCATCAAGCTCGACCCGAGCGAGATGCGTGCTCTCACCCTGCTCGCCGTCCAAGCCGGACCCATGCTCCGCCAGAACCCCATGTTTGGCGAGTTCATGCGCAACTTCGAGCAGAACATGCCCATGAACTAATCCGCAAATCCACCAGACCCAAACCCCGCGGCAACGCGGGGTTTTTTTGTTTGGAGTCTGAAACACGGAGGGCCAAAGAGAAGGCCTTGGGATGGAGAGAAGGAGTGGCACAGCAAGGCCGATCCTGCACCCGACTCCATGATCACCTCGCTATGTGAATATCGCCACTCCGCGCTTCTTCTCTCCTCGGCCCTCCGAGGCCCTCCGTGTTTCAACTTCGACGTTACGCTACCCATCCGGAGGACCCCCATGCTCACCGTCACCAAAGACCTCATGCTCCCCGCCACTGTCACCGGCTCCTGGCCGCGCCCCCGTTGGTTCCAAGACAGCATGTGGGGCAAGCCCCTGGACTCGTGCATGATGGACCCACGCTATCGCGAGGGCTTCACCGACGCCATGAGCGTCGTCGTCAACGACCAGGCGCGCGCCGGGCTCGACCTGGTCAACCACGGCGACCTGCACTGCGATAACGACATGGCCGGCCGCTCCTGGCATCACTACCCCCTCCAACGCTGGAAGGGCCTCGAGGGCGACTACCTCCAATCCGACGAGACTCGCTCGCCGTGGCTCCGCTACGCCCCCGGCACGCTCCTCAATGAGATCTACACCGGCTGGCGCTGGCCACGCGTCACAGACAAGGTCGAGCATTACCCCCTGGACTATCCCAAGATCTGGCGCATCGCCCAACAACGAGCCCAGGCCCCAGTCAAGTTCGGCACGTGCTGCTCTCAGGTCATGGGCCTGTTTCTGGATCTGTACACCGACAAGTACACCGACCATCGCCAGGTTATCTGGGACATGGCCGAGGCCATGAACAAGGAACTGCTCGCGCTGCGCGACGCGGGATGCAAGTGCATCCAGATCGAAGAACCCACGCTCCACTTCTGGGCCAACACTTATGGCGCCGAAAGCGAAGAGGTGAAGTTCATGGTCGAGGCGTTCAATCGCGAGGTCGAGGGCCTCGATGATGTCGAGCTCTGGATCCACACCTGTTGGGGCAATCCCAACATGCAGCGCGTGATCGACAACGACAGCTACAAGGCCTCGTTCGAGCTCTACATGCACGCCATGAAGGGCGACGTCTGGACCGTCGAGATGTCCGACCGTAACTTCCGCGAGATCGAGCTCTTCGGCTCTATGAAGGGCAGACTGCCCAAGAAGGTCGCAGTGGGGGTGGTGAGCCACCGCTCGCTCCAGGTCGAGACGCCCGATATCGTCGCCGATCGCGTGCGCGGTGCGCTCAAGCACATCGACCCCGAGCAACTCATCCTCTCCACCGATTGCGGCTTCGGTCGCGCGGGCTGCAACCGAGACATCGCGATGTTCAAGACCGCCTCGATCGCCCAAGGTCGCGATATCGTCCTCAACGAGCTGGGAGTAGAAGCCCGAGGATCTCGGGCCGCCGAGCCAGCCCTGCAGACCGATATCGTGCCGAAGACACCCGATCGCTAGGGCTGGTCGTCATAGCTGACCCAAAAGTGGGGCAGGTCGAGCGACATGTCCCAAGGGGCTCTGCCTAAGGCCTCAGATGTCCGATGATCCCCGCCTCCAAAGGTGAGGGGAAGCCGTGACGACACCACCAGATCTGACCAACGACGAGGCTATGCGTTTAAAGTCTCTGCGCGACCTGCAACTCGTTGAAACTCCCATCGAAGAACGATTCGAACGGCTGACGCGCTTGCTCCAAGGCTTGCTCAAGACGGATATCGCCGCCATCTCGTTGGTCGAGGCCGATCGCCAGTACTTCAAGTCCATCCAAGGACTCGAAGTCTGCGGCACCTCCCGCGACGTCTCCTTCTGCGGCCACACCATCTTGACCGAGAACATGGTGATTGTCACAGACGCCAGAGAAGATGACCGGTTCGCGACAAACCCGCTTGTCACAGGCCCACCCAACATCGTCGCTTACGCCGCGGTCCCGCTGCATTCACCCGATGGATTTCGCGTCGGCTCGCTCTGCGCCATCCACTCGGACGTGAAGCAGTTCACCGATGAAGAACTACAGCACATCCGCGATATCGGCGCCCTCGCCGAATCCGAGTTGCGTGTCTCCGCGGCGAACGCCGTGCAAGCCGCCTTGGTCGAGGAGATCTCCGTCGAGCAGCGCAAGGCGATGATCGACTCGCTCACCAGGCTCTGGAATCGCGATGGCATCACGAGTTTCGC
>JAJDDL010000406.1 GCA_029260335.1 Phycisphaerales bacterium
TTCACGATCGAGCAACTCGCGGGTGATCTGTTCGATGAGCCGACCCAGGATCAGCTTGTCGCGACGGCGTTCCATCGCAATACCATGACTAACGATGAGGGCGGCACCGACGACGAGGAGTTCAGGGCCGCCGCGATCATCGATCGGGTGAATACGACGATGCAGTCGTTCATGGGCCTGACCGCGGGCTGCGCCCAGTGCCACACACATAAGTACGACCCGCTCACCCACACCGAGTACTTCCGGCTCTACGCGTACTTCAATCAGACTGCCGACGCCGATCGCGATGACGAAGCTCCGACCATGTCCGTGCCGACCTTCGAGCAGCAGGCGGAGCTTGCAGAGCTCGACATGCAAATCTCGGCGTTCCGCGAACAGCTCGATGGGCTCGCAAGTGGATTCGAGTATCACGATCCAGGCGACGCGGGCCCCCCGACCTCGAGTTTGTTGAGCGAGCCGACAGAAGTGATCTGGATCGACGACCGCGCACCGATCGGTTCGACCGAGAACCAGACCAATGGTCCCAAGCCATGGGACTGGACAGGCAAGACCGTCGAACCGCATTCGGGTTCGCGCGCCCCGATCATGCACGCGGGCACGGTCTTCGGCCAGTTCTTCGCCGTGGATCCGCTCGTGCCATTGGTGGTGGGGGATCAGGATCGCGTGTTCGCGCACGTCTGGCTCGATCCAAACGATCCGCCCAGGGAGATCATGCTCCAGTGGCGCACCAAGCGGGCGGACTGGGGCCACCGGGCATACTGGGGCGAGAATCTGATTAACTTCGGCGCCGAGGGAACTGTCGAACGCGTGCACAAGGGCGGCTTGCCTGCCGCGGGCAGTTGGGTCCGGCTCGAACTCGACATGGCCGAGCTTGATCTGCGCGCGGGCGATGAGATCACCGGCTGGGCGTTCACCCAGCACTCGGGCACAGTCGCGTGGGATGCCGCGGGGATCGTGACCAATCGCCTGCAGGACTTCGGCTATCTGGAATCGCAAGCCGCGTGGGAGCGCGTTGCGTCGCAGTCCGTCGATCGATTGCCCGAGGATATCCGGGGTATTCTGGCGAGCGAGCCGGCGCAGCGCACGCCGGATCAGGTCGCACAACTCCGTGCGTTCTATCTCCAGCGTGTGAGCTCCGTGGCATGGCGCGGGTTTGCTGCACTCAACACGCAGATTAACGACTTGGATGCTCGGGCCAACCAGATCAACCGGATGGTGCCGACGATTCCCGTGATGCGCGAACTCGCGAGCGATGCTCGCCGCACGACCCACCGCTTCGAGGTCGGCAGCTATCTGAGTCCCGCCGAAGAGGTCACCCCCGGCGTCCCGAGCTTCTTGCATCCCCAGAGTGAGGGCTATCCGGACAATCGCATGGGCCTTGCAAACTGGATCGTCAGTCCAGACAATCCGCTGACTGCGCGTGTCTTCGTGAATCGCATCTGGAGTCGCCTCTTCGGGCAAGGCTTAGTCGCAAGCGAAGAGAACTTCGGCTTTCAGGGCTTCACGCCGAGCCATCCGAAGCTGCTCGACTGGCTGGCGGTCGAGTTCATGGATCGCGGCTGGAGTCTTAAGCAGCTGCTCAGAACCACCGTGCTCAGCTCGACCTATCGCCAGAGCACCCGCGCGACTCCCGAGCAACTTATGCGGGATCCGAACAACGAACTCCTGGCTCGCGGCGGGCGCTATCGGCTCAGCGCCGAAACCATCCGCGATCGTTCCCTGCACGTCAGCGGCCTGCTGAGCAAGAAGATGTACGGGCCGAGCGTCTTCCCACCCCAGCCCGACGGCGTCTGGCAGGTCGTTTATAGCGGCGATCGCTGGCAATCGAGCATGGGCGAAGACCGCTACCGCCGAGGTCTGTACACGTTCTGGCGTCGCACGAGCCCTTATCCGTCCATGACGACCTTCGATGCACCATCTCGCGAGTATTGCGTGCCGCGCCGGATTCGCACGGGCACGCCCTTGCAGGCACTCGTGACCTTGAACGACCCGGCATTCGTCGAGATGGCCCAGGCGATGGCCCGCCGGATCGTGCGCGAAGGAGGAAGCGCCACGAGCGAGCGAGCCCGATGGGCGTTGGAACTGGCACTCTGCCGAGAAGCGAGCGATACCGAGGTGGCGCGGTTGGTCGAGTTGTTCGACTCCGAGAAGTCTCACTATGCGTCGAACGCCGAGGAAGCGAGCCAACTCGCGAGCGACCCGCTCGGACCAGTGCCCGATGACATGGACGCAGCCGAACTCGCGGCGTGGACCGTCGTTGCCAACGTGATCATGAACCTGGATGAGTTTCTGACGAGAAACTAGGAAGCAGAGCACGCAGAGAGGAGAAGGAGTACACAGAGACTGGAAGAGCGAGAATGGCCTTTGCGGCCTCCGCTGATTTTCGCATCTCTGCGTTCATCTTCAACAACCATGGACCCAAGACTCGACCACTATCGCCAGATCACCCGCCGGCACTTCCTCGGCACTACCGCCTTCGGCATCGGCTCGATGGCCCTGACCGGTCTGCTCGGACGCGAGAGCCTCGCCAAGACCGTCTCGCCGTTGGACGCGATGCCCCAACTGCCGCACTTTGCGCCCAAGGCCAAACGCGTGATCTACATGCACATGGCCGGCAGCCCGCCCCAGCAAGATCTGTTCGATTACAAGCCGGCGCTCGAGAAGCTGGATCGCCAGCCGTGTCCCGAGGAACTGCTCGAGGGCGAGCGGTTCGCGTTCATCAAGGGGCGCCCCAAGATCCTGGCGTCGCCGTACAAGTTCGAGCGCGTCGGCCAGAGCGGCGGGTGGGTCAGTGAACT
>JAJDDL010000407.1 GCA_029260335.1 Phycisphaerales bacterium
CGAGTGCGCCGAGGAAGAAGTACTTCACGCCCGCTTCTTGGCTCTTGGTGCCGCGGGTGGAGATGGTGACCATGACGTAGGTCGGCAGGCTCGTGAGTTCCAACGCGAGGAAGAGCCAGATGAGATCATCGGCGCTCGCACACAGCATCAGGCCGGTCATGCTGAACAAGAAGAAGGCGTAGAACTCGGCCCGGTTGGCCTTGAGCGCGTTGAACTTCTCTTTGCCCGCGGCGATGCGCGATTCCATCTCGCGATCGACGGTGCCGCTGAGCAAGAGCAAGATGAGCACGCCGACCGCGCCGATCATGCCCTTGGCATAGGGCACCAGCGCCGGGAACGGGCTCGTGGGCATCTCGCCCATGCCTGCACCGTTGACGCCCGCGAGGAACAAACTCAGGCCCGCGACGAACGCACACAGCTTGCGAAGTTCGACCCGAGGGCTGACTCCGAGCACCATGACAACACATGTGCCGATAAACAGGATGATCTCAGGCGACAGATAGGCCAGGCGTTCGCTCATCGATCGCCCTCCTGGGTCGCGAGTTCGACTCCTTCATCGCCCCTAGCGAGCACGTCTGCGTTGCCCGATGCGGTCCAGACCATCTCAACGGTGTTTCGCACGGGAGCTTCGATCGCCTTGAGGATGGGAGTCGGGAACAAGCCCAACGCGACGCACAGGATCGCGAGCGGCGAGAGAATCGCGATCTCGCGGGTATTCAGATCCGTGGGCAGCACCGGATGCGGGTGGTGATCGCGAGGCTCGCGGAGCGTGCCCCAGACCACCTTGCCAAGCATGATCAGCAGGTACATCGCGGCGATGATCATGCCCACCCCGGCGATCGCGGCATACCAAGGCCCGAGCCGACCCGGAGTCGCGCCCAAACCGGCCCGTTGGGCGATGTCGTCACTCTGGAACGTGCCGACCAGGCACATGATCTCACTCACGAATCCATTGAGCCCCGGCAAGCCCACGCTTGCGAGCACGAAGAACACCATGAAGGTGCTCCACACGGGCATCTTCTTGGCGAGCCCGCCTATCTGTTCCATGTCGCGCGTGTGGTAGCGTTCGTACATCATGCCGATGAGCAGGAACAAGGCGCCCGTGCTCAGGCCGTGATTGATCATGTAGAGCACGCTGCCGCCGACGCCCACGGCGTTGAGCGCGACGAGCCCGAGGATGCAGAAACCCAGGTGGCTCACGCTCGAGTAGGCAACCAGCTTCTTGACGTCCTGCTGGACCCAACAGACGAGCCCGGCATAGAGGATGCCGATGATGCTCAGGATCGCGATGACGCCCGCGTATTCGACGATCGCGCCGGGCGTGAAGCCAAGGCAGAATCGGTAGATGCCGTAAGTGCCGAGCTTGAGCAGCACGCCCGCGAGGATCACACTGCCCGCCGTCGGGGCTTCGGTGTGCGCAAGGGGCAACCACGTGTGCACGGGGAACAAAGGCACCTTGACGGCAAAGCCCATGAGCATCGCGAGCAAGACCCAGCCTTGCTGGCTGGGGCTCATCTGGACCGCGGTGGTCTGCAAAGTCGCGATGTCGAAGGTCCACTCGCCCGAGCCGAACGAGCTCGTTGCGTTGACCCAGACGACGTAGACCAGACCAGCCAGCGCGATGACCGAGCCGGTGAACGTGTAGAGGAAGAACTTGGTCGCGGCATACTTGCGGTTGGTCGAGCCGTAGAGGCTGATGAGCACGTACATGGGGATGAGCGTGAACTCGAAGCAGATATAGAAAAACGCCAGATCGCGAGCAGCGAACACGCCGGTCATCGCCGCCTGGAGCACCAGGAGCCATGCGAAGTAGGTCTTCACGCGCTCGGTGATCGCCGTGCGACTCGCGGCAACGCAGATCGGCCCGAGCAGCAACGCCAGGACGATCAGGAGCAACGCGACACTGTCCACGCCCAGGCTCATCTCAAGCCCGAGAGCCGGCACCCAAGGAACACTGAGCTCCCCCTGGAACGCCGCGGCATCCGACCAATCAAAGCCCGCGAGCGCCCCGGCACCGATCGCCAGCGCGATGAGCGTCGTCCACAGCGCGACGACGTAGGAATCGCGCGAGGGCAGCAGAACGATCGCCGCGGCTCCGAGGAGCGGAAGGAAGATCAGGATGGGAAGGATCCAGCTATCCATGTGGAGAATCAGCTTCCTAGAACGTCAACAACCAAACGAGCAAGAGAACGAGAGCTAAACCGCTTGCCATGCTCAGGGCATAGCCGTGCAAGAGTCCGCTTTGGGTGGGTTGGATGCGTTTGCCACCCATGGAGGGAAGCTTGCCGAACAAGTTCACGATCCCGTCAATCACCAGTTGATCGAAGAGATGGAAGATGTGACCTAACGCCCACATCGGGACGACAACGAACGCGTTGTAGAACTCGTCGACAAACCACTTGCCCTGAGCCCAACGCTGTACCGGCCCGAGTTTGGGCGCGATGTCATCGGCGCGAGATCGCTCGGCGGTTGTCCGCGAGCCGATCATCAAGCCGCCGATGCCCTTGGGACCGTGCAGGTACGCCGCGGTCAGGATGCCGAGCAGGCCGACAATCGACGAGACGTAGTACATGACCGCGTGGGGGTCCCTGCCCAGGAACGAGCCGTGCGCGACGTGGGTTTCCACGGCGTGGTCGCCCCCCTCGCCCGCTGGGTCTGCTGTAACACCTGCGGCTTCATCTGGGCCGTGCGCGAGATCGTGCAAGTCATCGCGGAACGCCGCGGCGTGGACCGCGTGGTCGCCCTCGCCCGCAGAGAGCTCTGCGCCGGTGGAGTTGTGGACCATGCCCCCAACCCAGCCGTGATTCTCGGTGTTGATGAAATACGTCCCCGCCGCGAGGATCGAGCAGATCGCGAGCACCGCCAGCACGGAGTTGATCGCGAGCCCCGGGGCATGCGGGTGGAACTCGTGGTCGGCATCGCCATGATGCTCATCGCCCGGCTCTGCGAGCTTGGGCCCGACGAATACGCGGAAGAACACACGGAATGTGTAATACGCGGTGAGGCCCGCGGTGATGAGCAGGATCCAGCCGAGCAAGCCATAACCTGGGCCGGGCGTCACAAACGCCTCGGCGAGGATCATGTCCTTGCTGAAGAACCCAGCGGTGAAGGGGAAGCCCGAGAGGTTCAGGCACCCGATCAGCATCGCAAAGCCGACGACGATCCAGCCCTTCATGAAGGTGACGCCTGAGAGCCTGCGCAGATCGAGCTGGCCGGCAAAGCCGTGCATCACCGCACCGCAGCAGAGGAACAAGGTCGCCTTGAAGAACGCGTGTGTGAAAACGTGGAACGCGGCGCCGGAACTGCTCAGGAATGCGAGGCCGCAGAACATGTAGCCGAGCTGGCTCACGGTCGAATAGGCCATGATCCGTTTGATATCGAACTGGGCCATGGCGATTGTCGCGGCGACAAGTGCAGTAAGAGCGCCAACCCATGCGACGATCGGCAATGCAATATCGCTCACCAGGAAGAACGGATACATCCGTGCGATCAGGTAGACGCCGGCGGTGACCATGGTCGCCGCGTGGATCAGGGCACTGACCGGCGTCGGGCCCCACATCGCGTCGGGGAGCCAGACGTACAAGGGAAGCTGCGCACTCTTGCCGAACGCCCCCACCATCAACAGCAGCGGGATCGCCTGGACGACCCACGGGATGTCCCCGATGTGCCCATTCTGCAGAGAGTGGATGTGCGGCTGGAGCAGCGGGAAAAGCTCGTCGTATTGGATCGTTCCGAAGTGCCAGAACGTCAGCATGATCCCCAGCGCCAACCCGAGGTCGCCGATGCGGTTCATGATGAAGGCCTTCTTCGCGGCGGCGACCGCCCCGGCCTCGGTGTAGAAGTAGCCGATCAAGAGATACGAGCAGAGCCCCACGCCCTCCCAGCCCAGGTAGAGCAACAAGAGATTGTCGCCCATGACCAGGCAGGCCATGGAGAAAACAAAGAGGCTGAACGCGGCGAAGAACCGGCAGTAGCCGAGCCCCACGTCGTGGTTCATGTACTCGCTGGCGTACAAGGCAATGAGCGTCGCGAGCCCTGTGACAAAGAGCATCCAGAGCACGGTGAGCGAATCGATGTAGAACCCGAAGTTGGCGACGAACGATTGGCCGGGCGCATCACCCCAGGAGAGATTGAACCATTCCCAGCTCACAAGGACCAGTGTCTTGGCCTCCTCGCCGCCGGCGACCTGCTGATAAAGCATGAGCGTGAGCACGAAGCTCAGCGCGAGCAGCGCGACGGTCAGGATCGCTGGGGCTTTGGTGCGACGCAGGCTCGGCAGGATCGCGCACAAGCCGCAGAGCACGAACGCCGCGAGCGGCAAAAACACGATCAGCGACGCCCAGGGGGGCGCGGCGTCAAAGAGGGTGGCATCCGCGCCTGTCGCGGCGCTCGAAACCAACTCGACCTGACTTTGCACAATGCCGTTCACGATGCTGCGCTCATCCCTTCATCTCGTTCCATTGCTCGGCGTCCAGGCTCTCACGCTTGCGGAAGAGCAAGACCACAAGGGCCAAGGCCAAGGCCGCCTCGGCAGCCGCGACCGTCAAGACAAAGATCACAAAGCTCTGCCCGGTGTGATTCAACCAGAACCGGCTGCCAGCGATCAGGGCGATCCCCGCAGCCTGGAACATCATCTCGGTGCACAGGAACATGATGATCAGGTTCCTGCGTGTCAGGAAGCCGATCAGGCCCATCGCGAACATCGCCGCCGAGACGAACAGGAAGTGATTGAGAGTGAGCGTGGACATCGGCTCGGGATAGCCGGTCTGGACGAAGAGCCCGGTGATGTCGCTCAGCATGTGGATCATGCCGGGTCCTCCACCGAGAGATGTCGACTCTGATGGGCCTTGGCTTCTTCGTCGATCTCGACCTGACGACGGCTCAGAACCACCGCACCCAACATCGCCATGAGCAGGATGATGCCCGCGATCTCGATCGTGCCGGGATGGCGATTCAGGAAGTCGAAGGCCAGGGATTCGACGTTTTTGGCCGCCAGATCCGAGGGCCAGGCGACGTCGACGAAGCCATCGGCGGTTTCAAAGGTCGCGGTTCTGGCGACCGGATCGATCAGAGCCTGTCCGTGATCATCGCGTGCAATGGTCTGGCCTGCCTCGATCAGTTCGGCGTCGATCAGAGCCTCTTCGACCCGCGCGGGCAGGTCGGCGAGCACCTCATCGCCATTGCGACCGGCCAGCACCGCTTCGGTGTCGGGCAGGGATTGGGTGCCGGTGAAGAGCATGGAAGTGAGCACGGCGAGCAGGGTGAACCCCACGCCGGTGGCCAAGAGAGGCTCGCGAGCGGTCGCGTCGTAGTCGCTCAGCGACTCGAGTTGCTCCTCGTTTGGAGCCTGGGTCGCGAGCATGATGACAAAGAGGTAGGTAATCAGGATCGCCCCGGCGTAGATGATGATCAGGGCAAACGCCATGAACTCCGCCGAGAGGATGAGATAGAGCCCGGCGCTGGCCAGGATCGCGAGGATGAAGTACAGAGCCGCGTACACCGGCCGCTGATGGGTGATCACCCGCAGGCATGAGCCCAGGGCGATCAGCGAGAACACATAGAAGTAGATATTGGGGAGTTGGCTCGTCTCGCTTGCGGCGGCTTTCAGGCCCAAACCCAGGAGCACGAGCCCGAGCGCCGCGGCTCCGACCAACGCGCCCAGAAGTTGTGGGTTCACCCGTCGGCGGGGCAGTGCCATCCAGACGCCGATAGCCCCGAGGGCGATCGCCGTGTAGAGCACAAAGGGACTGATGGCCTCGCCCAAGGATCGACCCCGTTTCCGGCCCGCCGACAACTCGGCGGCTCTTGCCCGCTGCAACCCCACAGGCAACCGCCGTATGGGGGCGTGAGGATAGTGCATCCCCAGCCAGCCTTCCACCACGCAGCGCCGTGTGTCATCCGATCTGGGGTCATATTTGGTGTCAGAGACCGGACCCGAGCCTGTCGGTTGCTCGTCGGCTTCTACGATCCCGGCACATGGCTTCACCCTCTGAACAAGGCGACCGGATCGACCCTCCGAGCGGAGCGGGCGAGATCTCGGGTTTTCGCCGAAATCTGCCCAACGCGCTCACCGGCATGCGGGTCGTACTCGCGGGTGGGTTTATCGTGCTCATGTCCCTGCCGAACTACAACACGCCGTACGAGGACAATCGCCTGCTGATGGGGATCGGGTTGGCGGTCTTCGTGATCGCCGCCGTCACGGACGCCCTGGATGGCTACCTCGCGCGGAAGTGGAACGTGGTCAGCGTCTTCGGGCGGATCATGGACCCGTTTGCGGACAAGGTCTTAGTGCTCGGGGCGTTCGTGATGCTCGCCGGGCCCCAGTTTTCGATTCTTGTGCCAGGCGAGTCATATGAGAGAAGCGCCGATCTCAGCGCTGACCTCCGCACCATGTTCGATCAGATCGGCACCTTGCAACTCACCGGCATCGAGTCCTGGATGGTCGTGGTGATCCTTGCTCGGGATCTGCTCATTACCACGCTTCGCGGCATGGTTGAGGGCCAAGGAAAGTCCTTCGCGGCACTCAAGGCCGGCAAACTAAAGATGATCGTGCAATCCATCGGGGTGCCGATGATTCTGCTGATGCTCACGATCACAACGCGTCCGAACGAGGGTGCCGCCCGCTGGATCATCCTGATCTCGGCGTGGACGGTCACGGTGGTCACCATCTGGAGCGCGATCCCCTACTACTTTGATGCGCGGCGGAAGCTCGCGAGCCCTTGATTGCTCGCACGCCTCGTAGCATGCCGCTCGCTCAAGAGCCCTGACCCTGTCCCCGTTCGGGAGTGCCCATGGCCATCAGCCGCCCGCGATTCTTGCTACTCACGACATTCGGGCTCGGGCACATGCGCCCGGCTTCGGGCACCTGGGGCTCGATCCCACCCGTGGCTCTGGCGTTCGGGCTGATTCTGGTCGGACTCGCTCCTGCAGAACACCCCATCGTCTTCAACCTGATCATGCTCGGCATCGTGCTGCTCTTCAGCCATGTGTGCGTGCACCAGGGCGATGAAGCCGAGGCGTGGTTTGGCAAGGACCCGAGCGAGGTGGTCGCAGACGAGACCGCGGGCCAGGCCCTGACACTCATGTTCCTGCCGATCGCGATGCCCTTGACAACCGGAGACTGGTTTCGGGCCCTCGTGTTGCTTGCGGTCGCGTTTCTGGCGTTTCGGATACTGGATATCTTGAAGCCGTGGCCCGCCAACGGGCTGCAAAGGCTGCCGGGTGGCTGGGGGATCCTCATCGACGATCTGATTGTCGCGATCCCCGCCTGGGGCATCGTTCAGTTGGTAGCTTTCGGGCTGACCAAGTCGGTCTAGCGAGCCGCGTGGAATCGCGGTTCAACGAATCCGATTGAGGTGGATGTCATGCCCTGCCTAGTCGTCCTCATCGCGCTCATCTTCCCCCGACTCGCGATCTTTCTGGTGTGGCTCTTCGGCGACTACTTGGAGAACGCCTATCTGACTTTCCTTTGGCCCTTCTTGGGCTTTATCTTCATGCCCTACACGACCCTCGCCTACGCCGCGGCGGTCAATGAAAACGGCGGCGTCTCGGGCATCTGGCTCTTGCTCTTGATTTTCGCCGTGCTCGCGGATCTCTCTTCCAACGGCAGCTCTGCAGCGGCCAAGAAGCACAAACGCCGTTAGATCGCTATTTGAACTCGCGTCGCAGGTAGTCGCAGGCCCGACCGTGAGGGAGGGCGTCTACCCGATCTTCAGATCCTCTGGGCCTCATTGCTCTGGACACGCGATTCTGTGCAGCGACCGTCCCTTGGAGTGGAGAAGGAGTAGTAACAGAAGAAGTTGTAGACGCCCTCCCTCACGGTCGGGCCTGTGAGCCGCGGCTGCCGAGGCGTTACGCCTGCATCGTATTTGGTCTAGCACCGAGCTAATCCTCGCTCAGTGCGAATAGGCACCCATGGCGTCCGGTTCGCGCTCGGACTACCCTTTGGGAGCCGCAGATTCCCGCTTTTTCGGTGAATCTGCGCAGGAGGCGGCGATGCTGTGTGAGTGCGGCGAACGCGAGGCCACGGTCCACGAGGTCATCATCAAGAATGGCAAGAAGGTGGAGAAGCACCTGTGTGAGCAGTGCGCCAAGGCCCAGGGCTTTGACCCCAAGGCGGGCGTGCCGATCAGCCAGCTCATCAGTTCGTTCGTGCTCGCCTCGCCGGGCGCGAAGGCAGCCAAGGCCCTGGTGTGTGAGACGTGCCAGACCACCTATGACAGCTTCAAACAATCGGGCTTGCTTGGCTGTCCCGAGTGCTACAACACCTTCGAGTCGGAGTTGTCACCCTTGCTTGAGCGTTCGCACGAGGGCGGGACCCATCATGTGGGCAAGCAACCGATCCGCGCGACCGCCGCTCGAGCACGCGGGGTCGATCCGATCATGGAAGCCCGTAAACGGGCCGAGCAGATCAAGACCCTGCGCCATCAGCTGGACATGGCGCTAACGGCCGAGCAATACGAAAAAGCCGCGAGATTGCGCGATCAGATTCGTGAGGTCACCGAGAGCGAGGAAGCGTTCGATCCTGATAGCGATCCACCGGCCGGCACCAATGGAGCAGGTGATTCGCACGAGGACCAACCCTCATGAGCGATCAGCCCGAGCAGATTCAGATCTTCAACCGGCGCACCGAGTGGCTTCGCGGCGAGGGCCGCGCGTGCGATGTCGTGCTCTCCAGTCGTGTGCGGCTGGCTCGGAATCTCGCGGGCCTGCCGTTCGTCGTGCACGCGTCGCGCAACGATCGTCGGCACATCCTTGATCTGTGCCGTTCGCGTTTGGTGAACTCTGAGCTCGCGACGCAGCTCATGTGGCTCAACTTGCACGAGTCGCCGCCGATTGATCGCTCGGTGCTCGCAGAGCGTCATCTGATTTCCAAGCAGCTCGCCCGAGGCGTCCTCCCCGGGCGCGATGCGGCACCCGATGAACCCCGAGGCGTCGCGATCTCGATCCCCGATGAGCGGCTGAGCGTCATGGTCAATGAGGAGGATCACCTCCGGCTCCAGACCATCCGCACAGGGCTGGATCTGCGCGGATGTTTCGAGCAGATCGATGCGGCGGACGATTCGATCGAGGCAGGCCTCGATTACGCGTTCCATCCTCGCTTCGGCTATCTGACCGCATGCCCCACCAACGTCGGCACGGGCGCCAGATTCAGCGTCATGCTCCATCTGCCGGCCTTGCGCATGACAGGCGAGATCGACAAGGTGAAGAATGCCGCCGAGGACATGGCCCTGGCGATCCGCGGCTCGCACGGTGAGGGGTCACAAAACACAGGCGACATCTTCCAGCTCTCCAACCAGACCACGCTCGGCAAGAGCGAGCAGGCGCTGCTTGCAGAAATGCAGGACGAGATTGTGCCGAAGGTCGTTGAGTATGAGCGGCGGGCCCGGAAGATGCTCATGGAGCGCCGTCGCACGATTCTAGAGGACAAGATCCACAGAGCGCTCGGCGTGCTGCGCGGTGCTCGGCTCATGACCGTCGATGAAGCGATGACGCTTTTGAGTCAGGTCCGCTTGGGTGTTGTGCTCGGGCTCGTCGACAACATTCCACAACAAACCGTCAACCACCTGCTCCTGACTGTGCAGCCGGCACACCTGCAACGCGTGTCGGGCAAGGAAATGCCTCAGGGTGCCAGGCGAGTCGCCCGC
>JAJDDL010000408.1 GCA_029260335.1 Phycisphaerales bacterium
CCTCGACCGCGCCCGCGCGCTCGAGCAACTGCGCGAGCTCACTAAACACGCTCGGGGTGTATCCCCGCGTCGCCGGGGGCTCGCCGACCGCAAGCCCGATCTGCCGTTGCGCGTGCGCAAAGCGCGTCGCCGAGTCCATGATGAAGAGCACGCTCTTGCCCGCGTCCCGCAAGCCCTCGGCGATCGTGCACGCCGATTTCGCCGCCCGCACCCGCATCGCAGGCGACTCGTCCCCAGTCGCGACTATCACCACGCTCCGCGCCAGCGCATCGTCACCCAATGTCTCATGGATGAACTCACGCACCTCGCGGCCGCGCTCACCGATCAACGCAATAACGTTCACATCGCTCTCAGAGCCTCGCACCAGTTGTGCAAGGAGCGTGCTCTTGCCCACGCCTGGTCCTGCAAAGATGCCAAGCCGCTGACCGCGCCCAACAGGCGTCATCACATCCACCGCCCGCACGCCCGTCGCGAGTCGCTCGCGGATCAATCGCCTGCGCATCGGATCAATCGGCGGCGGCTGCAAGGCACGCGAGCCCATCGCCCGCACCGGTCCAAGCCCGTCGATCGCCCGGCCCAGCCCGTCGATCACACGACCTAGCTGCTCAAAGCCAACCCGAATCGTCGGCGTGGACTGCTCCAAACGTGCCGCGGCACCCGCGCTCAATCCATCGCGGCTCCCAAGCGGCATCACGATCGCATCCGATTCATCGAATCCGATCACCTCGCCCGGCGTCGGGCCGGACTCCGCCTCTAGTGACACCAACGAGCCCACCGGCGCCGCAAGATCTTGCACCACCGCGCACAAGCCGCGAAGCGAACGGATCGTCCCCACTCGTTCGATAGTCTCGGCGTCCCGTGCCGTGCGCTCGGCATGCATGAACGGGTTCACGCCGCGACCCCGCGCGACTGTTCGCTATCGCCGTCGGGCAGGATCGCCCTCGTGATCCGCTCCAGCTGCGTAGAAATCGTCGCGTCGGCGACCACGCCCCGCCCGTCGCGCAATACGCAGCCCCCCCGCTCCATCGTCTCATCGCGCACAACGACCATGCCCTGAATATCAAGATCCAACACATCCGTTGCCCGACCACCGCTCAGCACACTGCGCAGGATCTCCTCGTCGGCCGGATGCAGCACAAGCGTCAGCTTCGAACGCCCGCCGACCGACTCGATCGCCGCCTCAACCTGGCCACTCACAAGATCAGGCTCGACTTCCATCCGCCGGCGCGTAATCCGCTCACTCAATCGCAACGCGAGGCCAAGCAGATCGTCGCGAGCCTCGGCAACGAGGAACCCACGCTCTTTCTCAAACTGCTGAGCCGTCGCTCCAAGCCCTGCCGCGAGCAACGCGATCTCCTCATTCGCCTCGCGATGAGCCAACTCGCGTCCTTCTTTACGCCCCCGTTCGAGCCCGGCCTTATACCCCGCCCTCTCGCCCTCTTCTTGGGCCTGCTTTGTCACGCCGTCGGCCAACCGCTTGCTCTCTGCGCGTGAGTCCGCCAGGATTTTCGCCGCTCGCTCCTGGGCCTGCTGAACGATCCACTCAGCGCGACGCTCCAGATCAGCCAGATCCAGACGCGCGCCATAAGGGGCCGCCGTTGATGCCTTCATGATCGCCAAAGATCCGCCTCACTTGCCTGGAACCAATCCGATCAAACAACCATCTCGGCATCTGTGCCTCGGCCCTCGATAATCAACTCGCCCGCCTCTTCCAATCGACGGACAACGTCCACGATCCGCTGCTGCGCCGATTCCACATCGCTCAACCGCACCGGGCCCATGTACTGCATGTCCTCGCGGATCAGCTCGGCCGCACGCTGGGACATGTTGTCCAACATCTTGTCCCTCAGATCGTCGCTCGCGGTCTTGAGCGCCAACGCCAACTCGTCGTTGTCGATCTCCTTGAGCACCGATTGGATCCCCTTGCCGTTGACAAGCAGGATGTCCTCGAACACGAACATCAGGCGACGGATCTCTTCGACCAGGTCCGGGTCGTCGCTCTCCAGGCCTTCCATGATCGTCTTCTCGGTCGCCCGATCGGCCAGGTTCAGAATCTCCGCGACCGACTCCACGCCGCCCGTCTTCTGCATCGACTGCCCGAGCATGTTCGAGAGCCTGCTCTCAAGCCCCTGCTCAACCTCCCGGATGACATCCGGATTCGTCTGCTCCATGTTCGCGATCCGCTTGACCACCTCGACCTGCTTGGCCATCGGCAAACGCGACAGAATCTCCGCCGCCCGATGGTGCGGCAAGTGGCACACGATCAGCGCAATCGTCTGCGGATGCTCGTCCTGGATGAACGTCAGCACGTGCTCGCTCTCTGCCTTCTGCAGAAAGTTGAACGGCGTCTTGCGAACCTGCGTCTGGATCTGGCCCAGGATCCGCTCGGCGAGCGCCGGATCCAACGCCCCCATCAGAGCTTCTTTGGCAAAGTCCAGATTGCCCTCGCTCGCGTATTGCTGCGCGAGCGACATGTGATAGAACTCTTCGATGATCCGGTGCTGGACTTCGTCCTCGATCCGACCGAGCGCCGCAAGCTCGCGCATTACCTGCTCGACCGTGTCGGCATTCAAGTGCCTGAGCACCACCGCCGATTGCTCAGGACCGACCGCCAGCAGCACCACCGCCGCCTTGCGCACAGGCGTCATCTCGATCCGTTCCGCTCCTGCCACCGGCTAGTCCTCCTGAGTGATCCAGCGATTCAGCACGCTCGCCACGGATTCGGGGCTGTGATTGGCCTGCTCCACGACCTCGCCGAGCATCTTCTGGAACTCGATGTCGTCATCGTTCAGTTCCAAACCTGCCATTGCATCCTCGCCCTCGCCAACATCTCCCACAAGATCACTGGTCGCCCCAAGTTCCGGGGGCAGCCCAATCAGTTCTTCCGCCGTCGGCATCTTCACCTGCTTACCTGCGCGGCGCACCATCATCACCATCAGCGCCACAGACACCAGGCCAAGCACCCCGATAATGCCCGTCTCAAGCATGTTGCCACCGAGCCCGAGCGTTCCACCGCCGCCCGAGGCGATCCCCCCAAAGATCGAAGCCTGCTGCGCCCCGGCCGCCCGGAATGCAATGGGAATCATCGACACCGTCACCTCACCATCGGTCTGCTCGGTCTGCAAGTGAGGCTTGGTCTTGCTTTCCATCTCCAAACGGATCTCTTCGAACTTCTGCTTGATCGCGTCTTCGGTCGGAGCCTCGGCGTCCTCGGCGAGCCCCGCCTTTAGGATCTCGTTCACGTAGTTCCGAGGGATCTGGATCGACGCCACCAAACGCGTCGGCTGCCCCTTGGGATCCAACCGATGCGTCGTCGTCCGACCGACGTGGTTCTCCATCGTCGTCTCGGTCTCGGTCATCTCCGAGTTCGTGCCCGCGCCTGCCGAGCCACGATTGATGCTCGCCGAGGTGTTCGATCGAAGCCCGGGCTCGCCGCCCCGTTGCGGCGTGTTCTGGGATGTCCCGCTCGTCCGCTCATTGCCGAGCAGCGACACCGTACCGCCCTCCTCAACGCTCCGAAAAGCCTCTGTGCGCACATCCTCGCGAGCGATATCCACATGCGCCGTCACCGCAACGATCACCCCCGGGATGTATGAATACAACTCCAGGAGCTTGCCGCGCATCCGCTTCTCGACCGCGGTCGCGTGTTCCAGATAGGCCGAGGCGCCGACATCCCCGTCATCGCTGACCCGGAATGTCCTGCCGGAGTTGGCATCGATGACCTGCACATTGGCGGTGTTGAGCCCCGACTTCGCGCCCGCGATGAGCGACGCGATCGTGTCGGCGGTCTTCTGATGCAACGGCTCGCCGGTCGTCACGATCGTCGCCGACGCCGTCGGCTCGCGCGCAACCAGCCCGATCCCCGTGGTCTTGGGCGCGTCGATGAGAATGTTCGCCGACTTGATCCCGCCGATGTACCCGATGATCCGCGCCAGCTCGTTCTGGAGCGCGATATCAAACTGTTGCTGGTTCTGCTCGCGCGAGTTCGTCCACTTCTGGTGCTCGATCAGATTGTTAAACAGCACCTGCGTATCGCCCGGCAGCGACCCGTTCTCGGCGAGCGACGCCAACGCCAGCCTCTGGCTCGACACCGGCACGAACACCTGATTGCCCCGAACCTCCGCGTCGATGTGACTCGCCCGCAACACCGCAACCATGTCCCGGCTGGGGTCGGTGTCCATCAAAGGCACCATGTCCCGCTGGCCCGCGAACTGCGTGACAAGGTACATCCCCATCAGCGCGATCACCACCAAGGAACCCACCAGCAACTTCTGGGTCAGATTCAACCCCGAGAGCTGCTTGGCAATCCGATCGAGAATCTGGCGCAAACCATCCATCGAAAGCGGCCTCCGTGCCTGTTCTCGCCCGCGTTCCACGCGGACCAGCCCGTACGGACTTGGCCGCCGGGACGAGTCGGTACATTCGGAGTTTCACGCGCGACGACTGCACACCCACGACTCTGAGTCGCGCAGAGCGCAGCCTCTGCCGAACACGACAAGACCTGCGCCCCGCTGCGCGGTATCTGCGCCTGCTCTGAGAGGGTCAAAGACGCCCCACTTTCGCGAACACCCGGTCTGCGAAAGAGCTGCACCGATGGCCAAGCGAGGATGCCCCGCCCCTCAACGGATCACCACCTAGGTTTCAGTTGAGCGAACCTACGCCCGCATCTGCTTGATCTCTTCGTACGCCTCAATGACCTTGTTGCGCACCGCCTGCAGCGCCTTGAACGCCGTGTCGGCCTTCTCCGCCGCCATCGCCACGCCCTCGACATCCGTCCGGCGACCGGCCATGAGCTCTTCGACGGCCTTGGAAGCGTCCTGCTCCAACTCGTTCGCCCGCCGGAGATTCTCCTTCAGCACGTCCTTGAATCCGGACGTGCCACCCTCGATGGGGCGTGCGCCGCCCGCTTGCCGGGGGTCTACTCCCCCACTCTGTCCCACTAGTCCAATCGGATCGCTCATCGAATCCATCCTTGCTCAGCGGTCTCGGGCCTCCAGCCACCAACCGCCGCATCCTCTCCTCCGCCTCCGTGCCTACGCCAACAACCGCAATGCCTGTGCCATCATCGCCTTGGAAGCCTCGGCGGCCATCACATTGGCCTCATACGCCCGCGCGGCCTCCATCGCGTTCACCTGTTCCACGATCGGATTGATGTCTGGCACCATCACATATCCGTCACCATCGGTGTCATGCGGGTGCCCGGGCATGTGCATCGGCCGCAACGCGTCCGGGTTGGAGAAGATCTCCCGCACATGCACGCCCATCTCGCGAGCCGACCGATCCGTCGCCGACGGATCCCCGGGCGCAAAGACGATCTCGCGACGCTGATACGGCGCGTAGTTTCCTTGCGCGTCTTCGAGCACGCTCTGATTCGCGATGTTGGCCGC
>JAJDDL010000409.1 GCA_029260335.1 Phycisphaerales bacterium
CTGGGCGATCCGATCACGCTGGCGGGAGAAGTCGCCTCGCTCACGCTCGAGACGGATCTCGCGATCACGAAGCTCGATCTCGGTATCGGTCAGCTCGCGCTCGCGCTCGGCGATGTCATCGCGGTAGACGACCAGATCACCTTCGCGCGTCATAACGTCCACCTCGAGCATCTCTTGCTCGAGGTGGGTTTCACGGATCATGTTGAGGCGCGACTCGAGATCGGCGATCACGTCGTTCAACGGATCGTCGGCATCAATTGATTCCAGTTGGCCGATCTCGCCGATCTCCACATCCACGGTGTCCGGGTGCTGGACGAGCGCATTGGATTCGTGATCGGAGTTGTCGGGCATGTAATCGCTCCGGAGCCTCGGCTGGGTGGACCGCATCGCCGGGCCCAAGCGGATCATCGGCCATGGGGGATTCGGGCCGAAGCTCACTTCAAGAGCCAAGGGCACAGAACGACAAACTGGCGGATCTATGCGGGCGGCAACGACTGTCGGCCCTGAACAGGGATACCTAGGGGAACTATCGGTCTTGACATGCCGTGGAATACCCGGTGTGCTCGCCGGGTTGGGCAACGAGCGGGAGGTCGCGATGGGACGTAGTCGGATTTTGAGATTAGGCCTTGTGATCGCCCTCGGTACTGCGTGCGGAACAGGCGCGATCATGGCGTTGGATCAACCAACGTCGCGCGAGGGTCGCATGGCCCAGCACAAGCAAGGGCTCTTGGATCAATATGACCTGACTGACGCGAGGTTTGATCCCGCGGAGGCGATGGCCCCGGGGGTCGCCAAGGACGGCATCCCAGCGCTGACCAAGCCGAACCGGACCCTGATTCCCAGGGCGACCGATCGTGTGATCGAGGTCGAGATCGGATCCAGCGCGGTCGCGTATCCGATCAACATCCTGAACTGGCATGAGATCATCAATGATGAGATCGAGGGCGTGCCGATCGCGGTGACGTATTGCCCGCTTTGCGATTCGGTCGCGGTGTTCGACCGGCGGCTGGAAGCTGCCGACGGAACAATCACGATCCTTGAGTTTGGAGTCTCGGGGTTGCTTCTCAACTCCAACGTCGTGATGTACGAGCGGACCACCAACGGGCTCTGGTCGCAGGTCAAGATGGAAGCGATCTCGGGGCCGCACGCCGGTATGTCGCTTCGGCACCTGCCCGTGCGAGTGATCGCATTCTCGGAGTTTCAGGCCAAGCACCCTGCGGGTGAACTTGTCAGCACGGGCACGGGCCACTCTCGCAAATACGACACAAGTCCGTATGAGAGCTATTTCGAGAATCCGACGCGAGTGTTTCACCAGTTTGATTATGACGACCGCTTGCCGCCCAAGGAGCTTGGGCTTGGCATCGTTGCGGGTGAGGAGGCGATCTTCGTGCGCGCGAGCGAGGCGATGGGCCAGGAGCTTCGTGTAGAGACCGCACTGGGTGTGGTGCGCGTGACCGCCGATGAGTTTGGCTTGCGAGTTCTCGAGGCGCCCGAGGCCGTGCGCACAGTGCAGACGTTCTATCACAGCTTCAGTGCGTTTCATCGCGGAATCAGGATTGTGCCGAAGTTGGATGGCTGAGGTTCGTGGGCTGGCCTCGTAGGCGGGGCCGACGCCAGAGATCGGAAAACCAGGAAGGCGCTGACATGGGCGGATCGATACAGAAGACCGACAACATCAAGTGGATGATCGCGTTGCGAGTGGTTGCGGGCGGGCCGCTGCTGTTTTTCGGCGTCATGCACCTGCTTGGCATGATGCCGATGAAGCCGTTGTTGGTGGAGGCGGGTTTGCCGGCGGCGGATCTCATGGCCATCGCAGCGCCCCTGATGCAGGTGATCGCCGGCGCGAGCCTCTTGGCCGGGGCCTTCGCGCGGGTCGGAGGACTCGTCGCCATCGGCTCGATGGGCGGGGCGTTGGTCACGCATGTCAAGATCCCCAACGACAAGTGGCCCGACGTTATGAAGTACGCCGAGAACCCCGGGGCCTGGACGGCGGTGCCGGTCTATATCGAAGAACCCATGGGGATGATGATCATGGCAATTGCGATCCTGGTCGTTTCGGTGGTTGTTGTCTGGAAGGGCGCCGGAGCGTTTAGCTTTGATCGCAAGGGTGCCTTGGAGTCTGTTTGAGTTCATCGATTAGTCGTCCTCTTTGCCACTGCTTGCGATGACGTTGCAGACAAGATCGATCAGCCGATCGACTTCAAGACGGGACTCGTCAATAGAGAAGGTCTGGTCCAGCTTGGTGAGCGCGTCGTTTGCGGTCACGGTGAGCAAGCGGTAGCCGAAACTCGTGCCACTTCCGCGAAGACGCAAGAACTCTGCGCGGAGGTTTGTGACGTCTTCTGTGTGGACCTGCTGCCGTATCCGGAGCAGGGCCTTTTCGAGGAACCCTTGATAGGCTCGCAGCGCGACGCCCGCCTGGATGTCACCGGAGATTTCGCTTGTGATCTGGCCAGCATCGGTCTGCGCGTTTACCGCGCGCATCGAGTTTATGAGTGACTCGCGTGTATAGGGCTTCGTGAGCACCGCATTTGCGCCCGCGTCACGTGAGCGATCG
>JAJDDL010000410.1 GCA_029260335.1 Phycisphaerales bacterium
TGCTCTATTCGTGAATCTTTCAAACACCGAATCGGTCCACCGCAAGCTCCCTGCGCAACCCGCATTTATCTTGATCACCTCATGAACGACTCACCAACCCTGGCAACTGCTCGGCTCCACAGCCGCACTCCCCATATCGCCAATCCAGACCAATCGGGCTCCCCTCCGGCGGATCACTCGCCCCGCTCGGCATCGCCACCGCATCCAGCTCCCGCGAAAAGAACCGATCAATCTCTCGCCCAAGCCGCGCGCTCTGCGCATCAACGCCATCGATCTCAGGAGCGATCGTCCCAAGCACCCACTGCAGCGCCGCCTCGCTCGCCGATCGCACCTCAGGCGTCGCCCGCCGATTGCCGGCGAGCAGGATCAATCGAGCGACGACCAACTCTCGCACCCGCCGAGCGATCGCCCCACGCCTGCCCGTCCCGGGCCTCGCAAACACACGCGAGACCAGCCTGCCGAGCGCCTCATCAAGCCCCAGTTGCTGCGCATCTTCGGCGTGCTGCGCCACCAGCCTTGCCGCGCGAGCCGGATGCAAGAGCAAGCCGATCGCCGCGTCCGCCGACGAACCCGCCGCACCGAGCAGATCGAACGCCGGCCCGATCTCGCTATCAAAAACCTCACCGGCATTGATCCCAAACGCACGCGGCTCGAGCACACTGAGCACGCCATCGGGCACATCGAGCACGTCCGGCGCGATACAAGCCAGGATCGCATCCAATGCTTCCCGCTGCACCGCCGCGGCAACCGGCGTGGCCAGTGGTTGGCCATCGCCTCGCACGGTATACGCAAAGTCCAAGCCGCCCACGAGCTTGCTCGCCGCCTCGAGCTGATAGCGGTGGTGCAAGTACACCGGCACGAACATCGCGCGCAGTCGCGTCATGGGCTCACCCTCACGAATCCGATCCGGGCCGAAGTTTGCCAGCCCAACGCGGCGGACCGCCAGCGCATCGCGCAGTCCCTTGATCGGATTCTGACCATTGTCCCACAGGTGTGCAAGAGGATTCGCCCCGCCCGGATCGCGCGCGTCTGAATCAGAGATGAACGCGTAACCCCACTCCAATCCGTCGCGCACGATCTGCTCCAACCCCTGAGCCTCGCTCTGGGCGTCGGCAAACTCGCTGTACGCATACCGCACCGCGTGCATGTCCCACGCGCCCATGCCGATGCCATAGGCCTGCGAGAAATCGAGCTCGCCATCATCGCCCACCCGGATGTCAGGCGCCGGATAGTCCATCACACTCGCCCGCCCGCCATACGTACTCGCGGCGAAGTTATGCGCAAACCCAAGCGTGTGCCCGACCTCGTGCGCCGCAAGCTGGCGGATGCGCGACAGCGCGATCTCGATCGGATCGTCCGCCGAGCCATCGCCCGTGTGCTCCACGCCCGCCAGCGCTTCGAAGATCATCCGATCCTGGCGAATCCGCAAAGATCCGAGCGAAACGTGCCCCTTGATGATCTCCCCGGTCCGCGGATCGGTCATGCTCCCGCCATACGACCAGCCCCGCGTCGAGCGATGGACCCATTGGATCACGTTGTATCGCACGTCCAGCGGATGGGCCCCCTCGGGCAACACCTCCACCCGGTACGCGTCAATAAACCCCGCGGCTTCGAACGCATCGCCCCACCAACTCGCCCCTTCGATCAACGCCGAACGGATCGGTTCGGGCACCCCCGGGTCCACGTAGTACACAATTGGCTCAACGACGCGCGACGGCGCTGGCCCCGGTTCGATCTTCTCGAGCCGATGCCGCATGATCCAACGCGTCGTCATGTCCTCGTCCAACCCCGCCGCATAGTCCGCAAACGACACTGCCATGCTCGACACCCGCGGATCGAATCGCCTGGTCGCATACCCATCATCCGGCAGCCGAATAAAAGAATGATGCTGCACGAGCGTCACCGACTCGCCGCTCGGCGCAGTCCCCCGCACCAACCCGCCGGGCTTGTCACCCGAGAACGTCAGCACCGCTTCGAACTCGATGTTGTCTGCAAACACAAGCGTCGCGTCGAGATCCAAGGCGCTGCGGTCCTTGTCAAGCCGAAACGAGCCCTGGCCCGCACGATCGATTGCCCGGGCACTGCCATGCGCATCGCGCACAAGGAATCTCGTGAGGTCCACCACCACCTTTCCGCCCGCTTCTGAATCGATCGGCCCGCCCCACAACACGCTGGTCGCGAAACTCTCGCCCACCGCGGCTCTTTCCAACGGATCCTCGCTCATCGCCCGAAACGAGAGATTGGGCTCCTCAATAAGAACTTTGTCGCCCACCCGCCGAAACTGAATCAGCCGCGTTGGGCCGAGCTGCCCCCGATCGAGCCCGATCGGATTCGATCCAAGCCCGGTCCGCAAGCTCTCGACATAGAGGAACTCGCCGAGCACCCCCCGCTCGCCCTCGCTGGGAAGCTCCACCAAGGCCCGACCGCCCTCACGGTCCAGCCGAACCTCCAAGAGTCCGCTCAGGCGATCAGCCCCGGCGGCAGAGCCTCGGGTCGCCTGTCCGCTCGCCCCGGACATGTCGCCTCGGCTGCCATTTGCCGAACAACCGACCAAGACGAGCAAGCCAAGCCCAAGAAACGCGACGTGCCTGTACATAGAACGGACTCCGTTGGTAATGAGATTCCCGCCGAGCATATGGGACATGGGCGAATCAAGGCCTCTCGGGGCAGCCAGCCTGTCGCCAAATCGACTCACCAGAGAACCCCAGACAGCCCGTTCCAGGTGAATCCACGCAGGATGGGCCCCAGATAATGCAAAATTCCCCGATGGAGACACCAGAACCGGCGATTATCCCCGATTACAGGGCCCTGAAAGGTGAACATTTGCTGCTCTGGCAGGTACCATGAACCAGGACCTTTCAACCAGAACCCACGAACCAAAGTCCGGGGGGGCTTTACGGGAGACCACCGAATGAAACGTTGGATGACGGCCACATGTGTTGCGATGCTCTGCGGAGCCGCATTCGCCCAGACCTGTGACAAATCGGCCAAGACGGGGTGCACCGAAACCGCCGCCGCGGTCAGCCTCGTGAAGGCCGACACCGACTGCGCCTCGGCGTGCGGCAAGTCGAGCAAGAACTGGCTGAGCGTCGCGTTCCATCGCATCAAGGCTGCCCCAAGCACCGGTGCGTTCGTCAAGGTCGCCGACGAGCAGAC
>JAJDDL010000042.1 GCA_029260335.1 Phycisphaerales bacterium
CCGGCTGCTACGACGACCTGGACAACTGCGATGTGCTCATCTTCTGGGGCAACAACGCCGCAGAGATGCACCCCGTGCTTTTCTCCAGAGTCATCGACCGCCGATCACGAGGCCAGACCGTCAAGCTGATCGACCTTGGCACGCGGAGAACCCGCACCACCGAGTTCTGTGACGAATACCTCAATTTCAAGCCGCACACCGATCTCGCGATCGCCAACGGCATCGCCCACTTGCTCATCAAGAAGGACACGTACAACAAAGACTTCGTCGAGAGCTATTGCAACTTCCGCGCACCAACCAACCCGCCGTCCCTTTTCGGCCAGGCGATGACCTTCGACGATTACAAGGCCGAAGTCGCCCGCTACACACCGGAGTACGTCGAGGAAGTCTCGGGCGTGCCCGCCGAGAAGATCCGCATGCTGGGTGATCTCTTCGCCGATCAGAGCATTAAGATCACAAGCCTCTGGTGCATGGGCATGAACCAGCACACCGCCGGCACGGGCATCAACTGCCTCGTCCACGGCGTGCACCTGCTCAGCGGTCACTTCGGCACACCAGGCGATGCGCCTACCAGCCTTACCGGCCAGCCTTCCGCCTGCGGCACCGTCCGCGAAGTCGGCACACTCGCCCACGCCCTCCCCGGCGGACGAGTCGTCGCCAACGAAGCCCACCGCACGCAATGCGAAGAGTTCTGGAACGTGCCCGCCGGTCGCATCAACCCCAAGCCCGGTTACCACACAGTCAAGATGTGGGAGCAGTTCTGTACCCCGAGCGATCAGGGCGGCGACATCGACACCATCTGGGTCCAGGTCACCAACCCGGGTCAGACCCTCCCCAACCTCCACAAGCTCTTCGACGCTAAGGAGGGCTTGCAAGACAAGTTCCTCATCGTCTCGGATTGCTACCCAACCGCGACCACACGCCTTGCCGATCTCATCTTGCCCTCAGCCATGTGGGTCGAAAAGAACGGCGTCTTCGGCAACTCCGAACGACGCACTCAACAGTGGTTCAAGATGGTTGACCCGCCCGGTGACGCACGCGACGATTGCTGGCAGGTCATCGCCGTCGCGCGAAGGCTCATGGAACTCGGGCATGAGGGCATGCGCGACAAGGACGGCAAGTTCCTGTTCCGCATCGAGAACGAGGCGGGCGAGGAAGTCCCGGCCTGGGACTGGCGCTTTTACTACGACACCAACGTCGACAAGGCCCTCTTCGAGCAGTATCGCCCCTTCACTCGCATGAAGCACAAGGACCTCGCACCCTACGACGAATACGTCAAGCAACGTGGCATGCGTTGGCCGGTCACCGAGCAAGACGGCAACTGGCGCGAGACCCGTTTCCGCTTCTCGGGCTTCGACGATCCGTACGTCGAGGAAGGCAAGGACTTCCAGTTCTACCACTCAACAACCAAGGATGACAGAGCCCAGATCTGGTTCTTCCCCTACAACCCGCCGCCGGAAAGCCCGGATGAAGAGTTCCCATTCTGGCTCTGCACCGGGCGTGTGCTTGAGCATTGGCACACCGGCACGATGACCCGGCGCGTGCCGCAGCTGGCCCGGGCAGTCCCCCGTGCGTACGTGGAGTTGAATCCCGAGGATGCCGCCGAGCTTTCGATCGCCAACGGCGAGATCGTTATCGTCGAGAGCAGGCGCGGGCGTATGGAGCTGCCCGCGTGGATCGACGGGCGAGGCCGTCCGCCCCGAGGCTCGGTCTTCGTCCCGTTCTTCGATGAGACTCGTCTCATCAACGAGGTCACCCTCGACGCCCACGATCCCATCTCCAAGCAACCGGATTACAAGAAATGCGCAATCCGCATCCGGAAGGTGGACCCAACATGATCGACACCGAATCCACGAGCCAAGACCCTCGCCTCAACACCTCGGTCATGCCGCTAATCCTGACTGGTGTGATCGCCATTTCCTTTGTCGGATTCTTTGTGGGAATCCACGCCAACGCCCAACGCGATGACCCGCTTGTCGAGGTGGGCCCTGCCGGTACGACGGGGCAACTCCATTTCGATGGCGTTATGCCCTCCGTCGCGTATTTCGAGATGGACGGGCGCAAACACGGGCCCAACGCCGAGTTCTCCAGCTCTCTGGACAGGCTCCATCCGCCCAGTGACGCGATGCTGCATCAGCTCGACCAAGCGGATGCTCGCGTCGTCTCGCTCGCCGAGCGTGAAGAGCGAAGGGCTTACAACGGAGCTCCCCCGATCATCCCGCACCCGATCGACCAACTCACCGCGACCAGTTGCCTGCTCTGCCACGGCGAGGGTAAACGTATCGGCGATCGAATCGCCCACAAGATGCCCCATCAGAACTACGCCAGTTGCACCCAATGCCACGTCGAACAGGTGAATGATGAGGGCTTGATTGCGGTCAACTCTTTCGAGGGCGTTGCCGCCCCCACCCAGGGCAGGCGTGCATGGAATGGCGCTCCGCCGATCATCCCGCACACCTTAAACATGCGATCAGACTGCCTGAGCTGCCACGGCCCAAACGGCCGCCCAAGCCTGCGCACCACGCATCCCGAGCGAACCAGTTGTTTGCAGTGCCACGCGCCCTCGGCGGGACTGAATCAATCACCGTCCAGGGGGCTCAATGCGTTTCTAAAGAACAGTGTGAGCAATCCAGGTTGACCAAGAGTGAACCCATATCGCGCCGCGAACTGCTGCGCGGTCGGTTCCGGTTTAAACGCGAGATTCCCACACCTTCAGTGCAAGTCCAGGTGCATGGCACCACCTCGATCCAGAGCGTGCGGCTGGGTTTGCCCGTCATCAGGCCACCCGGCTCGGTCGATGAAGCCACGTTCCTCAAGGCCTGCACCCGGTGCGAAGATTGCGTGAACGCCTGTCCGCACGATGCCATCCAGATTGCCTCATCGCGATTCCGCGGCGCTCAGGGCACCCCAATCATCGACCCCGCGTCCCAGCCATGTCTCATGTGCGAAGACAAGCCCTGTATCGCAGCGTGTCCCACCGATGCGCTGCTCTCCACTCAGCCCCACACGATCGCGACCGCAGAGATCCAGACCTGGACCTGCCTCGCCCATCAGGGCGGAACCTGCTCGATCTGTGCCGAGCACTGCCCGGTCCCCGATGCGATCCGCATGGAAAACGGTCGACCTGTGATCGATCCACAGGCGTGCACCGGTTGCGGCGTATGCCAATCAGTATGCCCCGCGCCTGAGAACGCAGTGCGCATCATGCCATTACCCGATAGGCCTGTGCCGAATGGTTCCAGCCCCGACGCCGAGCAATAACCATGACCCCTGACGCACCTGATATCCAGGAAGCCGTGCTCGACCAGGCACAACTTCGGGCGTTGCTCGAAGAGGTCGCAAGCGCCGACCCAAGCGCGCGAGTTATCGCGCGCAACACACCTGGTTCGGAGTTACTATGTCCGAGCACACACGCCGACACAAGGCGTGCGATGCAGATTCGATATAGGTTTAAGTCTGCGAACTGGGTGGACACGTTCATCCCGTCCGAGGCCGCAAGGATCCGATTGATTCGCGCACCGATCCCATCCGAACAAGCCCTTCCAGAGGATCCCCCCAGCCTCTCCCAGAGGATTTGAGCACCGATGTACGGCAAAGCCACAGAAAACGCGATCGCAGCCATGAGCCGTCTGGCAGAGATGTACGACGACGGCGAAACGCTCCTCTCGGCGACAGACATCGCCGAGAATCGCGATCTGCAAAAGCCCTACGTCTCCAAGCTTCTCTCCACGCTCGCCCAAGCCGGGCTCGTGACCGGACAGCGTGGCCCAGGCGGGGGGTTTACCCTCGCCAAGGACCCTAAAGAAATCACCCTTTACGACATCTGGCTGCTCTTTGAACGACAGGATTATTCAGACAAATGCCCGTTCGGCGGCGGGTACTGCGGCGTCGGACGCCCATGCGCATTACACGACAAGCTCGTGGAAGCCAAGCTCGTATTCGACACGATGCTCAGAGAGACGACACTCGAGAGCTTTCGGGTCGCATTCCAGGAAGATGGGCTTCGGCCCGCCAAGCGGCCCAAGCGAAGCAAGGGCCGCAAGAGCTTCCGCGCGTCCCGAGATTGATGTCTCACCCAAAGACTGGGGCACACCAGCGAGTCAGATGTCCATGATCTCTTTGGTCTTGGTCTCGACCGACACGTCGAGCTGCGATTCGTACTTCTTGACTAGCTCCTGAATGCTGTCCTTGCAGTCGGCGATTTGATCTTCCGAAAAATGCTGGCCGTCCTGCTTGCCAAGGGCGTCGGCATGCTTGTTGGCGTCACGCCGAGCGCCGCGGATCACGACCTTCTGCTGCTCGCTGAGCTTCTTGCAGTGGCCCACGAGCTGCTGCCGCCGGTCCTTGGTCAGTGCCGGGATATTGAGCCGGATCTGCTTCGCCTCGACCACCGGCGCCATCCCCAGGTCCGACTTCTCAATAGCCTGCTTGATCGCCGCGATCGAAGTCTGGTCAAACGGCTTGATGAGAATCTGGCTTGGCTCTGGGATGCTGATTGCCGCCAGCGCCTTGAGCCCGGTCGGTGAGCCGTAGTAGTCGACGGTTATAAACTCGACCAGCGCTGTCGAAGCACGCCCGGTCCGCACGCCCCGCAGCTCGCCCTTGAGATACTCAACGGCCTTTTCCATGTGCTCTTCGGCTTCAAGAAGAATTGTCTCAGGATCGGTGCTCATGACTTGGTCTCCAACAACACATCACCTGTCCATCTGGATACCCCAGACCGACGGCGATTTTACACGCCTCAGACGCTCGGAGGCGACTCCTCCGCAGAATGAAGCAAGGTCCCGATCGGCTTGCCCTCAATCACGCCCCGGATATTCCCCGGCTTCTTGAAATCAAACACAAGCACGGGAATCCGCCGCTCCTGACACATCGCCAGCGCGGTCATGTCCATGACCGCCAGCTCCTTGCTGATCGCCTCGGCAAAGGTCAGCGACTCGTAACGTACAGCCGAGGAATCCTTCATCGGGTCGGCCGAGTAGACCCCGTCGACCTTCGTCGCCTTGAGCAACACCTCACACGAAAGCTCGGTCGCGCGCAACGCCGCGCACGTGTCGGTCGTGAAGAACGGATTGCCCGTCCCCGCGACCATGATCACGACCCGGCCCTTCTCCATATGCCGGATCGCCCGCCCGCGAACAAACGGCTCTGCAACCGCCCGCACATCGATCGCGGTCATCACCCGGCTATCGACGCCCAGGTGCGCCAAGGTCTCGCTCAGGGCAAGCCCGTTCATGATCGTCCCAAGCATGCCCATGTAGTCCGCGGTCGCCTGGGGCACGATGCCGGCCTGGGCGAGTTGGGCCCCGCGAATCATGTTGCCGCCCCCGACCACGATTGCGATCTGCGTACCAAGCTCTTTGGCGGATTTAATTTCTGAGGCAATTACCTTGAGTTCATCCGCGTCGAGCCCCAACACCCCCGCCTTGGTGTATTCCTCGCCGGAGAGTTTCAGGTGAACCCGCTTTTGAGAACGGGGACGATTATGTACCGAAGTCGAGGCATGTGTCGAGATCTGGGCGATGGATTGGGTCTCTCTGGGGCGATCGGTGGCTCTGGCTGGGT
>JAJDDL010000411.1 GCA_029260335.1 Phycisphaerales bacterium
GAGATCGGAAGAAACTCGAATAGCCAATACCCCGCACGCAGCATCGACCAGTAAAACAGCAACCGCGCGGTCCGGCCGTTACCGTCGCAGAACGGATGGTCATATGCGAGTTGGAAGTGCAATGCGCACGCCCGCACAAACGGGTGGATGAACTCGTCATCTGAGCCCGCGCCATTGGCGAAGTCGCAAAGCCGCATGAGCCTCTTCTTCAGCGACTCTGCAGCCGGTGGATCGTGGAGCACCTCCCCATAGGAGTCTTCTACGGCGACCTGCTCGCCGGGTTGGCGCAACCGACCGCACTCGTCCTCTCGATCGAGCGTGTCCCGCGTCAGGATGCTCTGCATCTCGATGAGCATTTCTGGGCTCATTGGCGTCGTCCGATGCGCTCGGACGAAGTGCAAGCCGCGGTAGTTGTTCACGATCATTCGCTCACTGCGATCTCGCGGCTCGCGATTCCGCCGAAGCATCTCTTTGGCTATTCGATGGACCGTCGAGGCACCTTCGAGCTTGCTCGACGCGATCGCCTCCTCCATCAGCGAACTGATCACGAAACGATCCCGTTGGGTCTCCGTGACAGGGCTCTTGTCATCGAACGTGATGCGCCCACCGAGTTGCTGATCGATATGCATCTGCTCGCGCAGGATCATGTCATGGTCGGTAAACGTCAGCCTCGTTCCTTCCTCACTGCGCAGAGGCAAGGATCGCCGCGGGCTTATCCGCATGAATTTCACGACAAACCAGAGGGTCTCCGGATCGAGTCGCCGTTCTCGAGCGATAAACCGGACCTTCTCCCAGTGGTGATAGCGGAGCCGGCAATAACGGGCAGCTTCCCGATAATGTTCGTCTGATAATGCCTTGGTAAAGCTCGCTTGATTGAGTGCTGCGACTGGGTCGAACTCTGGTGGCGGGGTGGCCTTGGCCATTGGCGACATCTCCAACTATTGATTCAATAGAAAACAATAGTTCGCCAATGCATAGGCAATGATCCTCACCCCCGCGCCATCGCCCCCACACTCACGCTCACCGGCACGAACGTCCGCTTCACCCGCGCCTCGAACTCGTCGCGGAACTTGTTCATGATGGTGCGGATGGCCCAGTTGTTGCCGTCGGCGAGGCCGCAGATGGTGGTGCCGGGCATGGAGCCCATGCTGGTTGCGATCTCAAGGGCCAGATCCAGGTCCTTGGTCTTGCCGTCGCCGTCTTCGATGCGCGACATGAGTTGGAAGAGCCAGCCCGAGCCCTCGCGGCAAGGCGTGCACTGGCCGCAGCTCTCGTGCTTGAAAAACCGGGAGATGTTGCGTGCGACGGCGACCATGTCGGTGTCTTCGTCGAAGATGGTTGGGCATGCCGTGCCCAGGCCCAGGACGTTGTGCTTGCGGCCGATGTCGAAATCCAGCTCGGCTTCGTACTGATCGGTTCCGAGGATGCCCATTGAAACGCCGCCGGGGATCGCGGCTTTGAACTTCTTGCCTCCCTTGACGCCGCCGCAATGCTCTTCGACGAGCGTGCGCAAAGGGATGCCCAACTCGAACTCATAGCAGCCCGGTCGTTCGACATGGCCGTTAACGCCCATGAGCTTGGTGCCGAAGCTCGGCGGGCCGCCGATGGAGCTCTCGATGCCTTGCTCCATGAACCACTCGCCGCCGTTTTCGATGATGCTCGGCACGTGCGCGAGCGTCTCGACGTTGTTGATGATCGTCGGCTTGCCGAAGAGGCCTTTGAGCGCCGGAAACGGCGGCTTGATTCGCGGCCAGCCGCGTTTGCCTTCGAGTGCTTCGAGCAGACCGGTCTCTTCGCCGCAGATGTATGCGCCGGCACCGCGGTGGAGATAGCAATCGACGCGGAACTTGTCGCCGCCGGTGTTCTCGGCCGAACCAATCAAACCCTTCTCGCCGAAGATGCCGTTTTCGTAGGCTTCTTTGATTGCGTTCTCGACGACGTGTGCTTGGTGGTGGTACTCGCCGCGGATGAAGATGTAGGCCTTGTTGAGTCGGCAGGCGAAGCACGCGATCGCGATGCCCTCGAGCATCAGGTGCGGATCGAAGTCCATCAAGAGCCGGTCCTTGAACGTGCCGGGCTCGGACTCGTCGGCGTTGACGGCCAGGTACCGCTCGGCACCCTCGTCGCCGGGGCTCTTGCCCTCGGGCACCGGCGGCAGGAACGTCCACTTCAAACCACACGGGAACCCGGCCCCGCCTCGCCCACGCACGACCGACTTCTTGACCTCCTCGGTCACGTCCTCGGGCTTCATGGTGATGGCCTTGCGGAGGGCCTTGTAGCCGCCGGTCTTGACGTACTCGTCGTATTTGACGATGTGGCGGTCTTCGAAGTTGCCGAAAGGTGGGGTCGGAATGCGGGCACAGAGGGTGTGCCGGTCTGTTCCTTGGTACTGCTTCTTGGGCATTGGGGCCTCTGAGGGGGTCTGAGAATCTTGGGGCGGATGATAGGGGCGATGGCAGGCCCATCCTGGGCTACCTTCAACCGTCGATATTGGCCATCCTGGGGCTCTGGTCTCCCAGATACGAAGAGGGCGAATGGCAAACCGCGCTGCCTTCGTCGCAAGGCCTCCTCAGATCAAGGCACCTATTGCTCGCGATCCACTTCGATCTCCTCGATCGTTGTCCGGCGGAGGGTGACCTTGCCCTGGTTGGTCTCGCGTTCTTCGAGCTCGACCTCTCGGCGGACCTCGCGTTTTTCTGTCTGGCCCTTTGCCGGGGTCTTGACTGCGTGCGCAATGTGGCCCACGAACTCGCCGAGGGATCGCATGAGGCCTTTGCGTTCTGGCATGTTGAACAATAGAGGCCCTAACGGCGCGGGCCCGGGATCTTGGTAGCACCGCCTTCCAGGCGGTCGCGCAATGGCATTTGTATCGCTTCGCGATGACCGGCGGGGATGCCGGTCCTACCGGGATGAGCCCGGGCTTTTGGGTGGACCGATACGCAGGAGCATGTGGAAGTCCCAAGAGCCCAGGCTTGCGCCAGGGCCTCCTTTTGTGGGCCTGCTTTGATGCGCGAGCCGGGGCGGGTGAAATCTTGTTGGGTGGCCTCCCAACCCACTGGGTGCGCTTCGAAGAATCCCAACGCGTCACTACCAACCCGCTCACCTGGGTCATGTTCCCGCCCGCGGCGTGGATGTGGTACGAGTTCATCGCCCTGCTCACCCTGGGTGTGCCCGCCCAAACCTCGGGCGATCCGCTGCCGATCTGGGGGGTGATCGTCCTCTTTGGGATCGTCGGCGTCGCGATGCCAGGACTCATCCTCACGATGCGCATGCGGACGCGCGTGGAACAGACGCTCGATATCACCTATCGCCCGTTCAGCCATCTACAGATCGCGCCCGATCGCGTGCTTGCGGTCGCGGCGATCAAGTTTCGACCGATCCGAGACTGTTTGGGGTGGGGGATCCGCGGGTTTCGCGGCGGGCGAGCGCTGACTGTCTGGGGGAACAAAGGTGTGCTCGTGCGCTACATCGATAAAAAGGGGCGCGAGCGCACTGTCCTGATTGGGAGCAATCGCGGCGAGGAGCTTGCGGGGGCGATCAAGGCTCTTGCGATTGAGGCTTAGCTCAATGGAGGCCCAGGCTTGCGCCAGGGCCTCTTATCCGACGTTCACTTTTTGCTTCGTCGGCAGGTCGTCGAACTCATCGCCTCGGAAGAGCGAGCCCAGGTAGACCCGGCGGACCATGTCGTCGTTGATCAGTTCCTTGGGCGTGCCCTCGGCGAAGATCTTGCCCTCGTCGAGGATGTACGCCCGATCGCACACGCGGAGCGTTTGCTGCACGTTGTGATCGGTGATCAGGAACGCGATGCCGCGCTCGCGGAGTTGTTTGATTTCCTTCTGCAGGTCTTCGACGGCGATCGGGTCCACGCCGCTGAACGGTT
>JAJDDL010000412.1 GCA_029260335.1 Phycisphaerales bacterium
GCCCATATCGTGCCAGAACCAGCCGTTTCCGTCATCACGGAGCATCCAGAAGTGGCCGCTCTTGCCTCGCACGACGACCCGGTTTGCGCCAAACTCGCCGGTGAGCGATTCGGGCTCGATGGCGTCGGCGTTCGGTGATCGCAGGTTGAACCAGTTCCAGACGCCGTTCTGATACTCGAGGCTGGAGACTTCGAGGACGCCGTTGTTGTTGGTGGTTTGAACGAGCAGCATGCCGTCGCGCACGGCGACTGGAGCGCCGACGAAGTCTTGGGCCCATGCGGGGCGGCCGTGGTTGAACCAGCCCCAGCCGTTGATGCCGGGGTCCCACCCGGCTTCATAGAGATCCATCGGGTTGTTGTTAGCGTATCCGGCGGTGACGTGGAACTTGCCGTTAGGCATGCCGCCGCCGACATCGATGCAGTAGGCGAGGGGGTTGTTGCCGGGCTGCCCGTTGCCGGGCATGTGCCAGGTCTGCGTGCCGCAGGCGTCGGCGAGGATGTGCAGGAACCCGAAGGCGTCGTTGAGCGCGACGTAGGTGACGCCGCCGTGTTCCGCGACTGCGGGCGTTCCTTCTGTACCAGGGCCGAACGAGCCGAGGAACGACCAAGCCATATTGCCGATGATGTTCCGACGGTAGAGATCGCCCGAGCCGTCGATCAGCAGGATGTACTCGCCGCAAATGACGTCGGTGGGCTTGTTGGGCAGTGTCACAGGCGGCGCATTCATGTTAGTTACACCGACGCCCGGATCCCATCGGAGCAGCGCTTCGGGGCTTAGGGATCGGTCGACCCATAGCACGCCGCCGGTGGGCAAAGGGCCGGCGGGCGCCGAGAGGTCGGGCATCGGATTGCCCGGATGGGTGATGACCGAGTCCCAGGTGCCCCAGCCTTGGACGATGTCGCGTTCGGCGATATTGACCCTCCAACTTGCCCTCGACTGCGGGCAGCGCGGCAGGGCGAAGAAGTCGCCCGAGATTGTCATCGCTCCGGGGGGTGTGGAGAGCTTTGGCGCCGCTTGGGTGGAGACCGGCTGAGCCGTGGCAATGGCAGCGAGGGTCATGGCGGCACCGGTTGCGATGGCCAGGGACTTGCACGAAAGGGTGTTGTTCGACATTGGAAGACTCCTGCAAGAAGCTGCTGAACCAGCCCGACACTCGGGCCGTTTCAAGCACTCCGAGTGGCGAGGGCGGATCTCGCAGGGGTAATCCAAAAAAAGGCGCGATTCTGATCGGAAGGTGGCCTGTGCGGTGCTGCGGGCGACTTGGGTGGGCGGATTACTGCGAAACTCTGTCGGCCCATTCACGCAGCGCCGCGGCCTGCGCTGGTTCGCGGCCGTGCTCGTGGATGAAGCGTTGGATGTGGTATTCGAGATTTCCCTTGATGCACACGTTGGGCGCGTAGAGGTCGATGAGGAACAACTGGCCGCCTTGGTCGGGGTGAGAGAGCTCGCACTCACCGCCTGCCGCTAGCCATCGACCGTCGGGGCTGAAGGCGATATCGAAGACGCCGGCGTCGAAGAGATCGAAGGCGGCGAGTTCGCGGCCGGATTGGACATTCCAGATGCGGACGTCGCGGGTGTCGGGTCCGCCGGCGCCGGAGGCGATGAGGTTGCCGTCGGGGCTGAACGCGAGGCAGTAGGCTGGCCCGGCGTGTGTGCCGATGACTCGTTGTTCAACGAGCGTTGGTCCGGATTCGATGCGCCAGAGTCGAATGGTGCCGTCGTCGGCGGCGGATGCGAGCAGGTTTGGGTCTGTCGGGCTCTGCACGATGTCGCGAGTCCATTCGGTGTTATCAACGTGCGCGAGAGTCTTCAGCGATTGGTCGTCGACGATGACGATGCCCTCCATGGATCCCAGGAGAAGGAGACGTCTTTCGGGCAAGCGCATGAGCGAGCGATAGGCTGTCGGACCATCGGGTCCTTTGGCTCTTGTGTGTGTGGTGTGGCGTGTCGCGAGATCGATGCGCATCAAGTTTCCATCGCCAGCGAGCGCCCAGAGCGTGTTGCCCGGATCGAGCGCCAGCCCGCAGATCCACTGCACACCATCGGCGAGGACCTCGGCGATCACTCCATGTTGGATGCGAACGACACTCGCGTTGGTCAGGCCTTGTTCGTGGGTTCCCGCGAAGATCGCCGGCCCATCATCCAAAACCGTTGTCACACCGCCCGGGATGGTCTCGCTTTTGGCGCCCTGTGCTATGTTGTTCAGTGGATATGTACGAACAACGCCATCCATGACCGCAACGTGCAAGCTTCGGCTGTCCGATGTGAACTCCAGGTCAAACACCGTTGCCGGGCCGTTCGGGCCCACGGGGGAAGAAACTGGGAGTCTTCGAATGGCGTTCGAGTCCAGATCGAGGATTGCTCCTCGCTCTGTTGCGCTGAGATACACCGAGGCAAGGCTGCCATCTAGGGAGATGGCAACATCGCGAACGCTGATGGCGGGCAAGAGTATCTCATCGCCGAGCGGCGTATCGGCATCTCCGATCCCGATGCGCAGTCGATCAGAAACCAGCGCGTACTTCGCCCCTCCCGGGTGGATCGAATGAATATCGCGAGCGAGGATTCCGGGTTGAAAGAGCTCTGCGATTCGGCCTTCGGGATCTGCGTCCATGTTAATAATCGCATAGCCCTCGGGACCGATCAAGAGGAACTCGCCCGGCACGCCGCGCGTGTGGACCTCCGTGAATCGTGGGCTGAGCTCCCAGTGCCTTTGCCAGACGATCTCGCCCGTCGAGAGTTGCAAGACGATGATCTCCCCCTTGACGGTGGCGATCGCCAGAAAGCGCTCTGAGGCATCGGCGATGACATGCAGGGGCTTGTGCGCAATAGTGATCGAATGGAGAAGTCGCGGCGGTCGAACCGTGGAGTCCCAAAGCACAAGCTTGGCTTGCGCACTGGCGATTAGATGCAGGCTCACGATGCGCGTCGAGGTCACAACGCCGTTGAACAAAGGCCCATCGCACAGCGGTGAGAAAGTCATGCTTCTCGTGTCGAAGAAATGGACGTCCTGGTCCTGCGCCGTCGCCATGCCCACGCCTTGGAGAGGCTCATATGCGATCCCGCCGAGGCGCATGCCAGGGGGGGCTTCGACCGACTCGATGAGGTCGCCATCCTGCCAGTTCCACAGTTCCAGGCGCTCTCGTGTCAGCCGAACGAGGTTGCCGGGGAGTGCGTCCAGCCGCACGCTTCCCTTGGACGCTACGCTCGGCACACTGAAGAGCAACGGCGTGCGCTGGTACATCTCCCAGAGCGCCCAAT
>JAJDDL010000413.1 GCA_029260335.1 Phycisphaerales bacterium
GAGGACGTCCAGGCACCCGAGGGTGATGACGGCGCGTGGACGGTCATGACCGATCCGACGGAGTTTCACCAGGTCAAGGAAGCGCTCGTCGCTGCGGGAATCGAGATTGGCGCAAGCGAGATTGCCAAGATCCCTGACAACACCGTGGAGCTTCGCGGCGAGGACGCGACCAAGCTTCTGAACCTCGTGGATCTCATCGAGGACAACGACGACGTACAGAAGGTCTACACGAACGCGGACATCCCTGATGAAGATCTGGGATAGATCCAGTCCAGCGTTGAGCACAAGAACTAAAAAAAGTGCGGCCCGCCTTGGCGGGCCGCACATTCATTTGGCAAGAACTTGAACCGCGTTAGCGGCGGCGACGGGCCGCGAAGAGGCCGCCGAGCCCCAACAACGCCAGGCTGCCCGGAGCCGGGATGTACGCCAGGCCGTCGTGTGCGCCGAGCCCGGTCATGACATCGGTGCGTGCGTAGCCGTTATTGGGATCGTAGTTGAAAAGCACGCCACTCCAGTCGATGCCCCAATAGAGGTCATTGACGGTGTCATGGGTGAGGCCACTGTCATTGACGAACGGGCCGTCGAAGAGCAGTGTCTGGGTGCCGTCGCTGCGGTCGATATCGTACAGGTCGCCGCCGCCATCGTTGGAACCGATGAGCATGTCGCGCGAGCCGTCGTACATCAACCCGCCGATGCCGTTGGACATGCCGGCATTGACCGTCGTGGGCGTTCCGTCGGCCTGATCGAGCGTGTACAGACCCGTGCCGCCTGAGAACTGCGCGGCGTAGAGCGTGTCGGTCGTGCTGTCCCATGCCACCGAGAACAGGTCGGTGATGCCGTGGGTACCCAGCAGCGTCGCGTTGCCCGTGCTCGTACTCACGTCGTACAGGCCCATGCGACCGCCGCGGCCGTTGACCATGTACAGGGTGTTGCTGCCGCCGTCGTAGGTCAGACCGCCGAAGTCGAACACGGCATTCAACGGACCGACATCGCTGAAGACCGGGTTGTTCGGATCGGTGATATCGATCCGCTCAAGAACGTTGTCGCTCTCGCGCACCGTGTACATAGTCTGTGCACTTGCGGCACACACCGTGCCCGCAATTGCGAGAATCACTGCTTTTTTCATTTGTCACTCCTCCACTCTTCCAAGAACAGATACTCCCCCAAAGCCCCATGTGACTCAAGGGGTTCGACCCACAGATCATACCGTATCACAAGCTGAACAAAGGACCCGTTCAAGGTGATATGCCCAAGTTTCTACTTGCATTTTTAGCCGGAACAATCGGAATAACGTCCGATAAACTCATCCACGGCCTCGCATACGGGATCACCCGAAAGCGTGGCATCGGTGTTTACCCCCGCGTGGTCTTTGCCCTCGGCTCGCAAGATCTCGCCGACGGCCGACGCCTCGTGCAGGGCATGCAGGAATCGCTCAGACTCGCGTTTGGCGATGAGCCGGCGAGACGCGTACACGATCAGGAATGGCGGATACTTCCGGCCTGCTCGCACGTGGTGCAACGGCGATGCGTCGGTGAGAGTTTCGGGCGACTCGCCGAAGGCTTCCTTGACCATGTCTCGCATGCCTCGGTCGTCGGCGCGTGTGGCGATGTCAAACGAAGCGGTATCCAGACTGACGACCGCGCTGATATCTGCCGGCTTGAGCTTGTGCTCAGCGAGGTAAGAGGGATCTGTCGCGACGAGGGAAACAAGGTGCGCGCCCGCGGAGTGACCCATGAGAATGATGCGATTGGGATCGCCACCCAGCCGCTCGGCGTTCTTGTGGATCCAGGCGATCGCCGCGGCGACGTCTTGCATGTGCGTGGGATGCGTCACGTCTGGGCTGAGCCGGTAGTTGATGCTCGCGAAGATGTAGCCGTCGCGGCAATAGTGTTGGGGCTTTGAGTGGACGCGTGTTTTGTCGCCGACGCGCCAGCCGCCGCCATGGACATAGGCGATGATGGGCCGTCGTTCGCCCTTGGCGAGAATGGTCGTCGGAGAGTACAGATCGAGGCTGGTTAAACGCGGATCGGGCGGCAGAGCACCGTCTGGTACATCTTCAAAGGTCTCGGGCGCGCGGTATTGCACGTCACGTCGCGTCTCGATGCCGGGCAAGCCCTCGGGGGGAGGCGGCGCGGTGTCGGCGATCGCTCGGGCGAGTTCTTCCATCGAGAGCCGGTTGTCGTTGTTTCTATCAAAGGACAGGTACATCCGGCGATTGGGAAACTCATCAAAGGTGAGGAATCCGTCCTTGTTCTCGTCGGCCTGGCGAAACCACGCCAAGCCTGTAGGCGGGGCTTTGGTGGTTTGGGCCGGATTACCTGGTGGAGGCGGAGGCGGCAGGCACAGTGCGGCGGCGAGCGTGAGCATGACTAGTTGTACCCCGAGCGTTGGTGTGCGGTTCTGGCGTCAAAGGCCAAACGCGGCCGTCCGTAGGTCATTGCGGACCGAGAATGAGCCTTCCCCAAGCCTCAGCGACTGCCGGTGCCTTGTTGAGGGGGTCCCGCACGCCGCGTAGATCGAGGATCGGGGGCGCGTGATACCCGGCGGTTTCGATCGCGACCTTGTAGGCGAGGGCGTCGAGGCGGCCGGATTCGATGAGCGGAGCCACGCGACCGGAGGACGCCATATCGCTCAGCCGAGCGCTCGCAAGGCGCTGGGACGAGCTGATGGCTGTTGGGTCTTGTCCAGCCGCGAGGACGGCGGCGGGGTCGATGCCAAGGTCCATGCCGTTGGTCAGTTCTTGGGAAGACTCACGGACCGCGTGGTCGGCGATCCGTGCGCCGAAACGATCGGTCGCCACACGGAGTTCGGAAAGGACCGCCGCGGGCGGATCGATGGGCAGCTCGATGGAAACGACTGCGCTGGGCATCGCCCCGAGTGACGCGAGGTCGGCGGCGAGTTCCAACGCGCCGCGAGTCGCCGCGAGGGCGCGATCCTGATGCTCGCTTGAAGCGAAATGGACGGGCGGGATCCAGAGGTCCAAGCCGCTGGCGTGCGCGCTGGAGCGTTTGAGGAGGGCTGCGAGATCTCGGCGAGCCGAGCGGTCGAGGTCTCTGGCGCGGAGGTCTGCTGCGCTCGCATCGAGTTGGATGGCGTTGAAGCCCATCGCCGTGACCATCGAGACAAGAGCGCGCGTGGATTCGACTCGGCTGGGATCGAGCCCGAGCAAAGCGAGGGAGAGCGAGGCTGGATCGCGGGCGGAGGGCATTGGCAATGTTCTAGGCTGGCAGACGATCGGCGTCGTTGATAGGGCCTGGAATCTCGAAGAATGGGGCTGAGGATTGTGATCGAAGAGTCATGCCGAGGCCTGAGGTCTCATGGGACAGCGCGGATGCTGGCACTCTGCGGGTTCTAGGATGGCCCATGCGTACAGGTCAGAAGGTCTGCGAATCGGTCCACTTTGCGGCATTGGCGGTATGGCTTGGCTCGCTCGTGATGGCGGGCGCGGTCGCGGCACAGGTCTTCCCGCAACTCAAGGCGCTGGACGCGCGGGTGCCGGACCACGAGGGATTCACCGGGGAGCAATGGTTGATCGTCGCCGGCCGCGTGGGCGACATGGTCTTTCAGACCACCGACATCATCCAGTTCCTGGCGGTCTTGATCGCGACGATCACGCTTGGCGTCTCGATCCGGGTGTTTGGACTCTCGGCTCGACGGATCTCGACTCTGCTTCGTTCGGCAGCGCTGGGCGCGGGGCTCCTGCTCGTCGCGTATCAACTTCTTTTGCTTGGGCCCTCGATGCAGCAGGATCTCAAGGCGTATTGGGCCGCGGCACAGGTGGGCGACAACGCAACGGCGCAGATTCACCGCGAGGCGTTTGACGCGCGGCATCCGCAGGCGACTCGGGCGCTGGCCGGGAGTGCCTTGGTCGTGCTCCTCACGCTCGTGAGCGGGGTGTGGTCGATCGCGGGCGTTTCCGCGAAGCCGGAATCGGGTGCAGATCAAGGCTGAGCCTCACGGCCGGATGAATCAACAAGCAAGGTGAATGGTGGCGAAGAAGGGTGCCGACAATCCGCGGGGTTTGACCGACATTCCCTTTGCGTTGCCCCAGGTGACCCCCGCGGAGAAACGTCGCGCCAAGCGGCTCGCAGATGCACTGCGCGAGGCGTATCCCGATGCGCATTGTGAGCTCAACTACAACTCGGCGCACGAGTTGCTCGTCGCGACGATTCTGAGCGCGCAGACGACCGATGTGGCGGTGAACAAGGCGACCCCGGCGCTGTTCAAGAAGTTCCCATCGCCCGCGGCGTTTGCCAAAGCTAAGCCCGAGCAGATTGAGCCGTACGTCAAGAGCCTGGGGTTCTTTCGCAACAAGTCCAAGTCAATCCATCGCGCGATGACCGACGTCGTCGAGCGGTTTGGGGATGAGGTGCCCCAGACGATGGAGGAGCTCTTGAGTCTCCACGGCGTGGCACGCAAGACCGCCAATGTGGTGCTCGGCAACGCGTTTGACATCAATGTCGGGTTCGTTGTGGACACGCACATCGAGCGGCTGAGCCGACGATTCGAACTTGTGCCCGAGGGCGCAACCGTGGCCATGATCGAGCGATACCTGATGGTGCTCATGCCGCGAGACCGCTGGAGCGAGCTGAGCCACCAGATCATCTGGCATGGCAGGCGCGCGTGCTCGGCCAGGGGCAAGAGCTGCTCGGAGCACCCGATCTGTCAGAAGTTCGGAACGGGTTGCGAGCGGCGCTGAGAGTTGTGAGCGCGTTCCTGATTATCCGCCGGAGTCTTCTTTTGCGGTCTCGAGCTGCTTGATGCGCTCGGCGACAACCGAGGGCATGTCCCAGCTCGGCACGCTTGAAATGTTGGCCCTGATCTCGCTGAACTTCACGATGGAGATTCGTTCGTCTTCTTCGCCAGCGTTGGAGGTAATCGACAACTCATGGGGCATCTTGACGCCCGAGACCTCGCGATAATCGCTGTAGGCGATGGAAAGGGGGATCTGGCCGTCGGGGCTTGTCGTGGAGGTGAGCGTTGCGATGCGCAGGCCCGTGTTGACATCGAAGTAGTGCAGTTCGATCTTGCCGTAGGGAAACTTGGCCTGGACTTCGTAGGCCTGCTCGGCGGTTTCGGATTTACTTATCAGACGCGTCGTGCGGATCTGCTCGTAGCGTCTTGTGGGCTCGAGATCGGCGAAGAAATCGGCGTCATCACGGAGTTGGCGCAGTCCTTCATTGCGAACGAGATCGGCTTGGCGAGCGTCCCGGATTCTCCAGCCATAGCCATCGGCGAAGATCGTGTCGATGACCGGCTTGCCGGGAGTTTCGACTCTTGTGCGGAGCTTGTCCGGCGCTTCGTGCCAGCTCGTAACCAGGGCGAACGAGGAGTCGCCGCGGATCGCCCCTCGGCGGAGCAGGTTCTTATGAGCCCGGATTGCTTCTTCACCGCCGACGGCTTCGACGTGCTTGGCAAACAGGTCCGCGGCGGCGGGCAGGTCTGTGCGCGGCTGGGTCGTGGGCTCGGTCGTGGGCTGAGTCGATTCGCTGCCCGAGCCGGGCTGGGCGAAGGCCGCGGGACAAGCTAGGACGGCGGCGGTAAGTGCGATCTGGATCTTCATGTTGAACTCCTCCGGCGTCAGGTATCGGGTTGGGCGAACCACCTCTGGCGGATTGTTGGCCCACCGGCAGCCTGCCATGGTCATACGCCCGGCGCGATCGCCGGTTCGTGGTCCGAGAACTCAACTCGCCGGGGGCGAGAATGTCGTCGGGGCTCCGGGGCCCACAGGCAGCCCCAAGACGAAGACCCAGAGGTAGAACAGGATGATCCAGCCGATGAGAAACATGATGCTGTAGGGCAGCATGGTGGCGACCATGGTGCCGATGCCCAGGTCCTTCTGATACCGCACCGCGACCGCAAGTATGAGCCCGAAGTAGCTCATCATGGGCGTGATGATGTTGGTGGTGCTATCGCCTATTCGGTAGGCGGCTTGGATGACCTCGGGGCTGTAGCCGATGGTCATGAGCATGGGCACGAAGATGGGCGCGGTGACGGCCCATTGGGCGCTGGCCGAGCCCAGCATGAGATTGACAAAGCAGCACATGAGGATGAACGGAATGAAGACGAGCGGGTTGTCCAGATTCATGGCGATGAGCGCATCTGCGCCCTTGACCGCAAGGATGCGCCCCAGGCCCGAATAGCCGAAGAACTCGACAAACTGCGCAGCGAAGAACACCAAGACGATGTAGAGGCCCATGCTTCGCATCGCGTCGGCCATGGCCTCGATGACGTCCTTGTCGTTGTTCATGGTGCCGACGGTCTTGCCGTAGACGAATGCGGGGATCATAAAGAACACAAAGATCATCGCGACCACGCTTCGGAGCATCGGACGGAATATCTCGACACCGGTTGCGTCGTTGTCTCGCAACACACCAAAGCCCGGGAGAAACTCAGCGAACGACAGGAACCGAGGGCCTGCCAGCACGACGAATCCCAGCGCGATGAGAATGACGGCGATGAGTGCTCTCTTGAGCCCCTTGTTCTCTTGGGGCGTGAGCTTGTCGAGCTTGGGATTGCGGTCAATACTGTCATCGGCCATGTCCGGGTCGTACTTGCCCAGGCGGGGTTCGACGATCTTGGCGGTGACGAACCAGCCGATTCCGGTGATCAGAAACGTGCTGATGAACATGAAGTACCAGTTGACCGCGGGATGGACCTCGTACTCGGGTGCGACGTATCGAGCCGCCGCCTGGGTGATGCCCGAGAGCAACGGGTCGACGGTGCCGATGAGAATGTTGGCGCTGTACCCACCGGAGACGCCGGCGAAAGCCGCGGCCATACCCGCGAGCGGATGCCGTCCCAGCGCATGGAAGATGACCATCGCCAAAGGGATGAGGACGACATAGCCCATCTCGCTAGCGGTGTTGCTGACCACGCCCGCGAAGACGACCACAACCGTGACCGCTTGCTTCGGCGCGGCCAGGACCAACTTGCGAATGACCGCGCCCAGGAGCCCCGCACGCTCGGCGACGCCCACGCCGAGCAGGGCGACCAAGACCGTTCCCAAGGGAGCAAACCCGGCGAAGTTTGCGACGAGATTCTGGCTCATCCAACTCACGCCCTCCTTATCGAGTAAGGACTGGGCCTTGAGCGGCTCTGTCATACCTGGTCGGGGGTCATCGACCTGCAAGCCGAAGCCGGCGGCGATCGCGCTGATGATCACGATGCCCACCGCAAATAGAGCAAAGAGAGTAACTGGGTGGGGCAACAGATTGCCGAGCCACTCGACGAAGGTCAAGAACCGGGCCATGGGGCCGGTGGGCTTGGGAGGGTGGGGTCGTTGCGATGGCGGCGGGGGAATCTCGGGCATGGCTCGCGAACATATCCGATGCGGGGGCAGATGCAAGCTCTAGGTACTATTCCTCTGTGTTCGGATTTGACTCGGCGGGGAGATTGGAGATGGAAAATCGTTGCTTTGACGATGCGCGAACTCGCCGCTGCCTCGGCAGGCTCTCGCGAGCCCTCCGATGCGATGGACGGGCGTTACCATGGAAGAGATGGGTCTTTGGCGGACTTACTCCTTGATGATTGGTAGGTGCCGATGCCGGTTCGTGTTCTTCCAACCTTGACTCTCATGACGGTCGGAATCTGCGGCATGCTCGCGGGTTGCGCAACGCAGGATTCATCTTCTGGATCCGAGCAACCGGTGACGCCACTTGTCCCATCTGAGAATGGCCAGGCACAGACCAGGACAGAAAGGATTCCTGAGACTGCGGTCGAGTTCGATCTGGTCTGGGTCGCCGAGGGCGGGTTCTGGATTGGCAAGACCGAGGTGACGTGGGACGAGTTCTTGATCTACTGCGCGTTCGATGAGGTGCGGCCGGAGGGTCGGGACGCTGAATCCCGTCCTTCCAAGCCCTTGGAGGTCGCTCCGCCCGATCGGCATTGGGGATATGGCAAGCAGCCGGCCGTGGGCATGAGTTGGAACTCGGCGAAGAAGTATTGTGAGTGGTTGAGTGCCGAGACGGGCCGGAAGTATCGGCTGCCGACCGAGACCGAGTGGAGACTGGCGTGTGGGGATGCGGGCGAGGACTTGGGCCCAAACGCGTGGATCGTGACCAATAGTGATGGCCAAGCCCACCCGGTTGGCCTCAAGGAGCCCAACGCCTTGGGCTTGCATGACACGCTTGGCAACCTGTGGGAGTACTGCGCGAATCCGTACGACCCGGAGCAGCCCAAGCGGGCGGTTTTGCGGGGCGGATCCTGGAAAGATGCTCCAAAGACAGTGACTCCGGACGCTAGACTGCGGTTTGACAATCGGTGGACATTGAAAGACCCGTCATTCCCGCCAGGGGTCTGGTGGGTGCCCGATGGGGATCACTTAGGGATGCGGGTGCTGTGCGAGGGCGAGGCGCCGTGAGGAGAGAATCGTGGATATGACTCGGCGCAGGTTCTTAGAGGATTCGTTGCTCGCCGCGGCTGCGCTTGCACCCACGTCGGCGCTCGCAAGCGTCGCGGGGACGCGCTCGGTCCGCAAATCGCGTGAGCCGATCCGCGTGGGCGTGATCGGCGTGCGCGGACGCGGGCGGGCGCACATCGGTGAGTTTCAGGATTCGCCCGATTCGGTAGTCATCGCGATCTGCGATCCCGATGACGGGATCTTGGAGCCGGCGTTGGATGCGGTGCCGAACGCTGACTATCACCGTGATCTTCGGCACATGCTCGATCGCGATGACATCGATGCGGTCTCGATCGCGACGCCGAACCACTGGCATTCACTGGCCGCAGTCTGGGCTTTGCGCGCCGGCAAGCATGTCTATGTCGAGAAGCCGATCAGCCACGATATCCGCGAAGGTCGCGTGCTCTATGAGACTGCAAAGCAGAGCAATCTCATGGTTCAGCACGGCACCCAATCGAGATCGCAGCCCGCGACGCGGGAGGCACTGCAGTGGTTGCGTGAGGGCGGGCTTGGCAAGGTCTTGCTTGCGCGGGGCATCTGCTATCGGGTGCGTGAGAGTATCGGCCAGGTGAAGGGCCCGAAGCTCCCGCCGAAGACTTGCGATTACGACCTGTGGACGGGGCCTTCCCCTCTAGTACCGTTGATGCGCAAGAACATGCATTACGACTGGCACTGGGACTTTGCGACCGGCAACGGCGAGATCGGCAACCAGGGCGTGCACCAGATGGACATCGCGCGGTGGGGGCTCGGCAAGACCACGTTCCCCAACTCGGTCGTTGCCTGCGGCGGACGGCTGGGCTACACCGACGACGGCAACACTGCCAACACGCACATCGCGCTGCTCGAATACGACGATGGCACGCCGATCATCTTCGAGGTGCGGGGGCTTGAGTCGCCCGGCTATCGCAAGACGACCGTCGGCGTCGTGTTTCATTGCGAGAACGGGTACCTCGTGAGTTCGGCGTATGACCGCCTGGTCGCGTTCGATCACGACGGCAACGAGATTAAGGTGTTCCAGGGCGCGGCGAGTCATTTCCAGAACTTCCTGGACGCGATCAAGAGCGGCAATAGCTCCGACCTCAACGCCTCGGCGTGGGATGGGCATGTCTCTAGCGGCATGAGCCACATGGCGAACATCTCGTATCAGCTGGGTCAGCGGCGGACGTTCGCGGCTGGGGAATCGCCGTTTGGCGAGTCTGCTCAGGGCAATGAGTCGTTCGCTCGATACCGGGAGCACCTGGCGTCGCATGGGATAGATGTCTCGACGAACGAGCTTGTGCAGGGCGCGGCCTTGAAGTTCGATCCGTTGAGCGAGTGGTTCACGGGCGAGAACGCGCAGATGGCGAATATTCTCGTTGGGAAAGCACCGCGTCGGGGATTTGGGTTTGAGGATTACGGCTAGGGCTCGATTCGCGAGGAGAGCGAGGCATGGGCACAAGCCGCGGTATGACCCGACGCGAGGCATTAGGGACCTGTGGCGTTGCGCTCGTTGGCGGGCCTGCGCTGTATGGCAATGGACGTTTGTCGCGATTTGCTCCTGAGATCGGCATTTGCCGGGGTCCGGGGGATGCGG
>JAJDDL010000414.1 GCA_029260335.1 Phycisphaerales bacterium
GATGCCCCCGACCGAGCGATATCCCTTCATCCCAGACAGCTTGTGCTGCGCGGCTTCGGCGATGAACTTGGCGGTGATCTCCTCGCTCGGCATCCGGAACGTCACGTTCATCGTCGAGCGGTCCTCGGCCTGCGCTGTGCCCTCGTAGAAATCGCCCGCGTCGATCGCGTCGTACAGAAGCTTGGACTTGCGCTCGTTGCGCTCGTTGATGACATCCAGACCGCCCTCACTCAGAATCCACTTGAAGACCTGGCCCATCAGATAGATGCCGAAAGTCGGCGGCGTGTTGTATCGCGATTCCTTCTCGGCGAGCAACGCGTACCGGAGCATCATGGGCAGCTCACGGGCCGGCTTCTCAAGCAGGTCCTCACGCACGATCACGAGCGCCGTGCCCGAGGGCCCCAGGTTCTTCTGCGCACTCGCGTAGATCACGCCGTACTTGGTGACATCGATCGGGCGGCAGTACATGTCGCTTGAAGTGTCGCCGACGAGAAAAGCGCCGTCGGGGCACGGCGGCTCATCCTTGAACTGCGTGCCGAAGATCGTGTTGTTGGTCGCAAAGTGCACGTACACCGGGTTGTCGGAGTAGTTGATCTGGTCGCCCTTGGGGATGTAGCTGAAGTCCTTGTCCTTGCTGCTCGCGGCGATGTGCATGTTGCCGTAGTAGCTGACCTCCTTCGAGGCCTTGTTGGACCAGTTGCCGGTGACGAAGTAGTCCGCCGTGCAATCCTGGGGCAAGAAGTTCGCGGGGATCTGGAAGAACTGTGTGCTCGCCCCGCCTTGCAAGAACATCACGCGATAGTTGTCGGGGATATTGCCGACCTTCCGGCAATCGGCCTCGGCCTCGGCGAGCACGCGATCGAACGCCTTGCCGCGATGGCTGTGCTCGAGGATGCCAATGCCCGTATCAAAGATATCCCAAAGATCGTTCTGGGCTTGCTTGAGCACGGGCTCGGGCAGGATGGCGGGGCCGGCGGAAAAGTTGAATACACGCTCAGACATTGCGCGACTCCTAGCTATTGGGTCCATCGGGGCTGTTGGTCAGCTTCCGCGTTCGGGCGGAGCTCGCTTCTTCAATCTCTCGCTAGCTCGCGGTCGACGCGAGCTTGGATTCATTCACACAGTTCTCAAGCCGTCCTTCGCGATCGAGCACGTTGATCAGCCGCACCGTCTCCTCGGCGACCGCGAGCTGGGCCTGGTCCGTGCTCGCCCCACAGTGGTGGGTCGTGAACACGCCCGGCGCACCTGTCACAGGCGTCGTCCACGCGACATCCTTCTGCGACGGCTGATCGTCATACACATCCAGGCCCGCGCGGATGCCCCTGGTCTTGGTCGCCTCGAGCAGCGCGTTCTGATCGACGACGCCGCCTCTGGACGTATTCAGGAAGATTGCGCCCTCGGGCATCGCATCGAAGAAGGCCTTGTTGCACATGCCCTTGGTGTGCTCGTTGAGCCCGACATGCACGCTCACGACATCGCACCGGCGGACCATGTTAAGCAGGTCCTCGCGCGAGTCGCCCACATACTCGGCGCCCAGGCTCTTTGCACTTTGTTCATCGGACTTGAGCGACCAGGCGAGCACGGGCATCTCAAACGCCGTTGCGCGCTTCACCAGCGCCGAGCCGATCGCACCCACGCCGAGCACGCCCATGGTTCGGCCCTTGAGGCCCTTGGCCTTGGAGAACTCTTTCTTGTTCCAATGCCCGGCCTTGAGCTCGCTGCACTGATCGGGGATCCGCCGATCACAGCAGACCAAGAGCCCCATCGCAAGCTCGGCGACCGCGGTCGCGTTCATCCCCGGACAGTTGGCGACCGGGATACCCGCCTCGCCCGCCGCGGCACAGTCCACGTTGTCGTACCCGGCACCAGCGCGGATGATCCCGCGCAGGCCATCGGCACTCTGGATCACCGCCGCGGGCACCTTGGTCGAACGCACGACTAGGACTTCGGGCTTGAGCGACGCCAACGCCTCGCCCAAGGTCTCGGGGCCAAGATCAGGGTTGATCTCGACCTCGTGCCCCGCGGCTCGGAGTGCCTCCAGGCCTGAGTCTTCGAACTTGTCGGCAATCAGAACGCGCATAGAAGGTCTCCCTCACAGTCAGGTAAGCCATTCTATGCGCGCGCTACCCATCCTCGGCATGTTTCGGGGCTTCTTCGAGATCCGGCCCGAGACGCCCCTCGAATCAGCGGTCGAGTTCAAGGAAGCCCTCGCCGAGCTCCACCGGCTCCATGCCCTGCTCGGCCCCGTTGAAGTCGATGCCCCCAAGGCCATTCCTGGTCCACCGATAGGAGCCGACGAAATGCTGGGAACCACCGGCCTCCAGTGGCGCTGTTTCCCAGGCCTGCGGCGCGTACTTGATGACGGTCGGGTCGGGTGAGTCCGGACGATGGGGATCCCAACCAGGGTTCGCGTCCGCCGTGGCACCTGGGCGGACCGAGCCATCGAAGAACCCCAAGGGCTGTGAAGCGGCCCCATCGGCGAAGTACCGCGGGCCGGCCTGACCAACCTCAGAATGCCGATCGTGCGAATCCATGATCATGACCTTGGCAGAAGGGAATGCGACAAAGCCATAACTGGATGGTCCCAGGCGAGATAGCTCGTTGATCAGATAGCGGTCGTGCTGCGTGCCTTGCCTGACTCTCAGGCGGGCTTGTTCTTCGTTGATGCCGAGTGGCAACTTGTCATACATTGCCGGCACGTGTTGGTACGAAGAGCTGTAGGGCAGGACGCCCGATTGATCGGCCGCATTGGCAGGCACGAGCTTCGGCCCCTTTGGAAACGTGCCTACATGCTCTTGCCAGCTTGCGCGCACTCGGTCGTCGGGGCAGACAATAAGCGGCTCGGGCAAACGCGACGCCAAGTAATCCTGCAACACGAGATTGCTGTACTGGGGATATGGAAACCAGGACTTCGGCACCGGCACATCGTTGCGCCTGGAGCGGCGCCTTATCGTGTCAACCGCCTGCATCGTCGCGTGCTGGGCGTCGTTCGTGGCGGAATCAACGCCGCGCTGCAGATCGGCGAACTGGCTGCGGCCGGGCGTCTTCTTGCTCCAAGTGAATGTAGCAAGGCTGTCCTGGAAGTCCGTTGCGTAGCTGTGCTGAGCGATCGCGAGCTGCTTGAGATTCGAGCTGCAGATCATCTCTCGGGCATTGGCGCGCGCATCATCCATCGCCACCAGAAGGTAGCTTCCCGATACCGCAGCCAGCGCAATCCCGAGGAGGAGCTCCACGATAGAGAATCCCCGGCGACACAACTGGGGCCCCCGGTTGATATTCCTCGCCACGGTTCTCTTATTCACGGGTTCTCCTTTGCATGCGTTCGCAGATTCACCCGAACCATACACGAGCATTGGGAGGGCCGTAGATCGATTTCCAAAGCTCGACTTGGGTGACAAACCGCCAGAATAAAGAAAAAACGCCCTCCGAAGAGGGCGTAGTGAGTGAACGCTGAATGAAGACTGCGCTACTGCTCGCCAGTCGACATCTCCGGCCCGCCGAAGTCGATGCCGCCAAGTGCGCCGCGTGTCCAGCGGTAGTGGCCAATGACCTGATCCGGATCCTCGTAGCGGCCCAGACGGTTGGGAGCTTCCCATTCCTCGGGGTTGTACTGGAAGAACGTCGGCTCTTCGTCATCGGCCCGGCGTTGCTGCCAGCCCTGGTTGCCATCGCCCGTTGCCCGGACGTTGACCGCACCATCGAACGTCAGCAGCGGCTGGCGTGAGTCCTCGTACGCGAAGTACAGATCGATCCTGCCGAAGTGACGCTGATGCGAGTCGTGCATCATGACCTTCTGGCTCGGGAAAGCGACGCGGCTGATCGGCATGAGCTGGGCACGCACATCCGGGGACGAGGTCACCTCGCGATGCGAGCCGCGTTCGCCGCCTCGGACCTGGTCGAACTTCCAGGACGTGGGCGTCGGGTTGCGATAGTTGTTGGCGTGCCAGTCATACGACGCCGGGACCATCTGGTAGCTTGAGCTATAGGGATAGATCTTGTTGCGGTTGGCCATGGGCCGATCGGGCGTCGGGTGGAAGACGTTGCCATAGTTCCGCGCATCGGTAATCCAGAGATTGCGATGGTAATCCTCGGGACAGAGCGCGGCTTTGCCTGGGATCTTGTCCGACAGATACCCGCCGTCGTTGAGCGGGAGATGCGAATAGATCAGGTAAGGGAACACGCCCTTGGCGATGACCACGATGTCCTCGCGATTGTCCTGGCGGCGGATGATGTCCAGCACCTGATTCGTCGCGGCGTGGTCGTCCCAATCGGTCAACGCGAGCACATGCTCGATGTCGTCGTATTGGCTGAGGCCGGTCATGCCTGCGCGCCACGTGAGCCCGCCGATCTGATCGCCGTTCTCCGATGAGTAGCTCGCTTGGGCGGTGCCCAGCTGCTTCATCTGACTCGAGCAAACCAGCAGCTTGCCGGTCGTGCGCGCAGAAGCGATGGCGGGCAGCAGAATGCCGATGAGCAACGCGATGATCGCGATGACAACGAGCAACTCAATGAGCGTGAACGCGCGGGGACGCCTCATGCCAGATCTCCTCGAAACTGTGTCGACGGACTTGCAGAACCGAATGTCGCCAATCCAGATGATAATGGAAAGTGACGTGCCAGGGAGGATCTCCTGGCCGCAGTTGTGGATTTGATGCTCCTGAATCTCGCCGAATACCAAACAAATACCGCATTTTTCCCGCTTGAACCCGTAAATGCACGGCAAAGGAACTGTCTCGGCGCAAAAAAAACCCGGCCAGGCGGCCGGGTGCACTTCACAGATTTCTATCGAATCTCAGTTGGCGATGACCGGTTCCATGCCGTAGTCGCCGCCGCGAAGCCCGCCTCGGGTCCAGCGGTAATGACCAATCACGCGATCCGGCTCACCGGTCTTGGACCGCGGCTCCCAGGACTGCGGCGAATACAAGAAAAGAGTCACGCCACGGCTACGCTCGCAATCGAACTGGGTGCGACCGAACTGGCGGTGCGGATCCCAGCCGCAGTCGCCGTCGCCGGTGACAAGCGTGCGGACCGATCCATCAGCAAACAACAGGGGCTGCTTCGCATCCTCATACGCATAGTAGAGTTGCTGGCGACCGCTATGTCGCCCGTGTGAGTCTTGCATAAGGACCTTGTTGGCGGGGAACTGCACCGTGGTGTACTTGACATCACCAATACGCACACGACCGGCATTTCCAGTGTTGTACGTGTTGTGCGTCGAACCTTGCCTGATGCGTTGGAGGTTCGGATCCTCGGCCGGACGGTTCTGCCAGAAGTCGTACGCCGCGGGCACGAACTGATAGCTTGCGCTGTAGGGCCAACGCTTGGAATTCTGATCGGGCTGCTGGTCACCCCAGAATCCTTCGTCATAGCGGCCGGTCGGATCTTGCTGCCAGTCCAAACGGTTGCGATCCTCGGGGCACACCACGAGCTTCTCGGGGAGGCGTGCAGCCATGTAGTCCTGCAGCACAAGGTGCGAGTACAGAACATTGGGGATCCAGTTGTTGATCACCGGGAAGGAACTCGCATCACGGCCCGTGCGACGACGGATGATGTCGACAGCCTGCGCCGAGGATGAGGCCACGCCGCCCTGACGACGCTGGGCTTCAAGATCGTCGAACTGGCTCCGTCCGGCAGAAGCGCTCCAAGTAAACGCGGCCATGCGGTCCTCGAAGTCGGTCGCGTAGCTGTTGATCGCGATGCCCAACTGCTTCATGTTGGAACCGCAGATCTTCTCTCGGGCCACCTGCCGAGCCGAACCGATGGCAGGTAGGAGAATCCCGATGAGCAACGCGATGATCGCGATGACCACCAAGAGTTCAATGAGCGTAAACGCCCGCCTATTCCGCTTGTATTGCATTTCCGATTCTCCTAATCCTGGCACCACTTGCCGCAAACCTCGTCGAGCAGCCTCCCACCCGATAGGTTCTAGTTCAGTGGACAAAACTTCTTCGGTCGCGAAGGAAAAACCTCGCTGACTCGATCCTATTCCTGAAACTTTGCAGTTCAATCCTCACGAAACCCAAAATGACTCGATGCCCCAACTACGGCAGGCTCTTTAGCTGAGTCCTCTGCAGTCGGCGTTCGATCACCGACTCGGTTGCCCGGCGCAGTTCGATAGACATCGCCGTCGCTGGACTTCTACGCAGCAAATCCAAGGCGGTTTCAAGAGATCGCGGTGATCCATCCTGCAAACAGATTTCGATCTGTGACCACAGGCCCAAGTCGACATCAGTATCCGATTCCAATGCGCGCGCATCGTTGCTCTCGGGGTCTCCAGAGCCTTGCTCGGCAGTGTTCTGGGTAGTTTCATGCAATTCCCGCGCACGTGTTCCGTGTTCTTGCCCGTCTGCATCTTGATCGCCGGGAGTCGCGATTGAACCGGAACCTCTGGGGTCTGAAAGCCGTCGGGCAAACTCCGGCCCAAACACCGCCCCGAGAATGGTCACGACAACGACAATTGACGCGAGGATGATCCAGAATCTCGTGTCATCCGCTTTGCGAACGGGCAAGTCGACACTCTGAGAATCCAACGCTGCGTTCTGCGTGGCTATGCCTCCCCCTGGGGAGTAACCCGCCCCGTATCTTGTTACCTCGATCGGCTCGACACCCAAGGGCGGGCCCGACAGTGCCGCGATCACCGCAGGCGGAGCTTGGCCTGGCAAATGTTGGAGTGGCGCCAGGCCCATGTGCTGGCGGTCCGCATCAGGAGTAAACGGCGCGCCGCAAGAACTGCATGCAAAGTCGCTGGCCTCAACGCTTGCTTGGCAGTTGTGGCAAACCCCAAGGAGATTTGCGATCGAGGGCGCGCGCTTGGCAAGCGTCCAGAACTGATTGGTCGTCGGACCTCGAACGATCGTGTTCGGCAGGATCCGGCCGCGGGCGATGAGCGTCCGGACAGTCTCGAACGAGCAACCCGGAGCAAACGAGTTCTCCTCGTTGCGAATCGACCAGGGACCCATCGCGTTCTGGGAGGCCTGGCGGCTGAGCGGATCGAATCGGCCCTTGCACGTCGTGCATTGCTCGAGGTCAGGACTGAGCCCGCCGCAGAACGGGCAGAGGACCATCCTGGGTGTAGGCGTGGGCCTGACACGGGGCTTTGCCGCGGGAACATCTGCGGAACTGCTATCCGCGCCATTGGTTTTCGCACTATCGCTCATGCCTTGGAATAGGGTACGCGAGCGAGCGGCCATCCGATCCCGCGACGGGGCAAGGCCAAGGGCCGGACTCGCGTTCTTCGTACCCGCAGAGGAGTTCATCGATGACGAATCGATCCAGGGTCCTGTCGCATAGCTTGGTTCTCGGACTGATCTCCCTCGCCGGCTGCTCCAAGGGCACGGGGGTATACGGAGGCTTGGACCGCGCCGACAGAGCGGTGACGCCTGTCCAGCCCAAGGCCGCCGCGCCAACAACGGTCGCCTACATCAACGGCAGAGAGGTCTCGCGCGAGGATATCTGGGAGGCGCTCGCAGAAGGCCAAGGAGGCGCGGCTCTCGAAGAACTCGCGTTGGATCGAGAACTCGCCCGCCAAGCCAAGCTCGCGGGCATCGAGCTCACCGACCAAGACCTGCGCTCTGAGCGGGCACGCCTGGCGAGGACCATCTCGCGCGACGAACTCACCGAAGAGCAGATCGGCAACCTCCTCAATGAACTCCGTGGCAACCGAGGGTTAGGCCCTGCAAGATTCGATGCGCTTCTCCGACGCAACGCGTTGCTCCGCCGACTCACCCAAAGCAACGTCGACGTGAGCGAGCGGGAGATCGAACAAGCGTTCCAGATCGTCTTTGGCGAGCGGCTGCTGATCCGGATCATCGTCGTGCCAACTGATCGCGAGGCCAT
>JAJDDL010000415.1 GCA_029260335.1 Phycisphaerales bacterium
GGGCTGGAGGTTTCCCCTAAAAGCCACCGATCCGGCTGAGTCGATGGACTTCTTGAGCAATCCCAGCATGCACTCTCCGTCGGATGGGGATCGGGTCGGTTTGGTCCGGCGAATCGCGGTGCCCATGCTACCATCGAGCAATGGCCTACACAGTCCTCGCACGCCGGTATCGCTCCAAGAGCTTCGATGAACTCATCGGACAGGAAGCAATAGCGCGCACACTCCGAGCGGCAATTGATTCTGATCGCGTCGCCCACGCATACCTCTTTACCGGCACCAGAGGCGTCGGCAAGACCTCCAGCGCACGACTGTTCGCGAAAGAACTCGCCGGAAACCCAGATTTGGGCATCGAAGATGAGGTGAACGCCTCAATCATGCGTGGCGAGGACACCGACGTTATAGAGATCGACGGCGCGAGCAATAACCGCGTCGAGGAAGCCCGAGAGCTGATCGCCAACGCGTCGTACCGCCCGCTCCGCGGCAAGCGCAAAGTCTACATCATCGACGAAGTCCACATGCTCACGACCCAGGCGTTCAATGCCCTGCTCAAGACTATGGAGGAACCGCCCGAGCATGTCGTGTTCATCCTCTGCACGACCGAGGCGGAGAAAGTCCCAGCGACGATCCAGAGCCGATGCCAGCGGTTCGATTTTCGCCCGATCTCGTCCACGCAGATCGCGGGACAGCTGAACACGATCCTGGACAACGAAAGGGTCAAGGGCGACGCCGAGCTCGTGCACGCCGTGGCTCGCTTGGGCAATGGCTCGATGCGCGATGCGCTGAGTGTGATGGACCGGTTGCTTGCGAGCGGTCAGGATCACCTGACGCTCTCGCTCTTGGAAGAGTTGTTGGGCCTGCCCGGGCGAGGGCTCATGGGCGAGTTGCTCGACGCGATCGCTGAGGGCGATGTCAGGGGGTCGCTCGAACGCGTCGGGACCTTGCTCGGTCAGGGGTTGAGCGCCGATCGCGTCTTGGAGAGCTTGGCAGAGCGCTTGCATGACCTCTTGCTCTTGAATGTCTGCGGCGAGAAGACCGAGTTGGTAGATCTGGAAAGCGGAGCCCGCGGCACAGAGAGTGCCCGCGCCGAGCAGTTCGATGAGGCCGGGCTGACGCACATGATCGCACTGTGTGAGCACACGCAACGGAATCTGCGATCGAGCGCCCTGCCCCGGGCTTTGCTCGACGCGGCGGTCGTGCGGATGGCCGCAGCCGAGAAGTTTGCGAGTGTCGGCTCGATACTCCAGGGCGGCTCAACAGAGAATGCCGAGCGATCGAGGGAGCGACCAAAAAAAGCCTGATGGCGTCGGGAGACCAGGCCGTCCCGTCGCCAGCGATCAAGCCCGAGGCCAAACAACCGATTGCCAGACAACCGATCGCCGAGCCCGCCGCCGCACCGGCCGCTGTGATTCGAGATGAGCCCGATCCATCTCAGCCGAAGCCCGATCCCAATATGACGCTCACCGAACTGTGGGAACGAGCTCGTTCGAGCGAGTCTTCGTTCAAGATCCGCAAGCTCTTGAGCGGGACAAAGCCCATCGAGCGTCGGGCGGGCGTGATTGTCGTTGATCTCCAGGAAGAGATCCGGCACTTGCTCGAGCTTAGCCGCGGCGCGCTGGAGAGCGTGCTCGGGCGGGAGTTGGGTGAAAGCGTGCGTCTGGAGATCACGCCGCCGAAGGCTGTGGAGCCAACGGCCCAGGCCTCTGACGGACAATCGACCGAAAAAGCCTCGGCTGCAGCCGACGGGCTCGCCGCGATCGAGAAAAATGAGCTCGTGCGCACCACGATGGAGCTGTTCGACGCCGAGATCATCGAGATCAAACCTGCCCGCAAGCAACGCCAGGATAGCTAGAACCACAGTCGCAAAGAGGAGTCTGGATGCTCGACAAGATGAAGGCGATGGGAGCGATGGCCGCGTTGCTGAAAGACAAGGACAAGCTCCGGGATGCGGGCGAGAGGGTGAAGCAGCGCGCCGAGCAGACCTTCGCCGATGGCGAAGCCGGCGGCGGCGCGGTCCGCGCAACAAGCAACGGCCGGATGGAACTGATCAGCATCGAGCTGAGCCCCGCGATCTTGCCGAGCCTGCAAGATGAAACGAGCCGAGACATGGCCCAGGGGCTGATCGTCGAGGCGGTGAACGCGTCGATCAAAGCCGCCCAGGCGCGGATGCAAGAGATCGTGCAAGAGGAAGCCGGGGAGCTTGGTCTGGGCGACATCGCCGGCGATCTGGGCAAGCTGATCTCGTGATCGAGCACGTGCGCGTCGGCGGCGTGGACCTCTGGCTCGCGACCTCGGGCCGGGACCTGCCACTGGTCATCCAACGCGATGCACCGACCGCTCGGCCTGTCAATGAAGACATTGACGCACGATGGGCAGCGCTGTGCGCGCTCAATCCCAAGCTGTTCGATGGCCCGATCTCAGCTGTTCGCGCGTTTGATCCTGATTCCATGTGCTTGAGTTGGGCCCCGAGCAGCTACAAGATGCTCGCCGTGCAGGACGAGGTGGACACCAATACCTGGCAGCTCTCGGTGACAGCGTTGCTCGTCGCGTGCAACACCCAACGTGTGCTGATCGGCAAACGCTCCGATCGCGTGCACACATACCCGAGTCTCTGGGAGTTTGGCCCATCGGGCGGCGTCGATCCG
>JAJDDL010000416.1 GCA_029260335.1 Phycisphaerales bacterium
ATCAGGGATGGCATAGCTGGCAAGCAGCACCGCCGAGCCCATCCCAAGCAACAGCGCCGTGCTCACCACCATGCTCAGTGCGACCTCGAGCATCGTGAATGCGCGGCTTCGAGAGTGCGGACTGATGTGCTGCATGACAATGGACCAAAGAGTCGCAAAATAGTCGACGAGAAACCGGAGCCATGCCGCACGCCGGAACTCTCCGGAATCTGTGGTGCGTGGACACACGCCCCATGGGGCGCATGCAGGGCTCTTGACTCCATCGGTCCAGGCGAATTGAGGATCGATGTCTGTTCATTCCCGCCGTCGAGAATGGGCGGTAGTTCCTGATTGGTATTCACTACGTAATTGGGCGAACGCGAGTAACCACCCAGCCAATCGGCTAAGGGAGGATCTCTCGTCTCCAACTGCCCGACACGATCGCAATCTCAGGACGTTGCATGAGAGATACATCGTCCAGAATGAAATCCTCGCTGCCGGTCTGGGTGTACACCAGGAACTCAACCACGATCGGCGTTCCAACCCAGTTCGTCTCGATAGCGGAGGAATATGGCGTCCATTTGTCGGCCGTCGCGATCACCCAGTCGCCATAGCACTGCACGGTGCTATCGGACATGATCGCCCGGATCTCGATGCGAAAAGACCGCGCTGCTCCGACGCTATAGATCATGGCGCCGACGTCGTAGGTCTGATCTGTCTGCGCGACCGAGAGAATCGGAAAGCCGGCGCCGCTTGCCGGCGTGAGCCTGCTGCCGACCCGCATCGACTGCGAGCCCGCGAAAACCAGGTCAGTCTCGGGCGAGAGCGTGCTCGTGTTGGGGTACCAGGAAGCGATCCCCGACTCAAAGCTCGGGTTGGGAATCAGGTTCGAACCCACCGAGCTTGGCCTGGCCAACTCGACACTGAGCATCCTCGTAGCGGTCCCGACACTCGCTCGCACCGAGAGCGTGACATCATCGTTCGGATCGTCATTGAGCAATCCATCCGCGTCGGTGAGCCGATAGCTGACCTTCGCCTCACCCACGGCCTCGGCGGGGTCCGTCCACACACCGCTCGTGTGCTCGGCGCGCCAGTTCGCGTTGCTGCGCAGGCGCACGAGCAGGAACTCGGCAGCCGATCGCGCGCTCGTCCTGGCTTTGATCGATTGTTCCTTGAGGGTGTCGCTCGATTGGCGGACCCGCGCGAGGTAACTCGAGGTGACGCCGATCATCGATACGACAAGCGCGACGCTGAGTACCAGCAGGTAGACCCCGCCCCGGCGTTGGCAGAGCTTGCTTGGCGCGGGCGTACTCATGGTGTCGGCGGTCCCGGGTCGTACGCGTCGGTTCGATACGCGACGAGCGTTGCGTGCGTGCGCCCCCCGTGATTCACCGTGACGGTGATGCGCTTGACACCGCTTGCAGAGCCCGAATCGAGTGTGAGCGTGTCGAGTTGGGCCCACTCCACGGAGACCGTTCGCTCGTAGCCCGCGAAATCCGCGAGTTCCGTGCCGTCTTTGGCCTGCGGCGGGCTGGCGGTCCATGTGTCGTAGTCACCCACATCGTCGAACAGCGACCGGTTGCCCGTAATCTCTGCGATCTTCGCGCCCAGCGTGTCGCCATCATCGGGGTCGGCGTAGTTGGAGTCCACAATCTCGCTCATGAGGTCTTGGGCCAGGGCGTGGGCCACGGCCCTGCGCTGGGCGGTAAGTTCCCCCGCGCGGGCACTGCCAAGCAAGCGCAGCGCACCCACAAGCATGACTGAGACGACCACGATCGACATGGTCGCTTCGATGAGCGTGAAACCGGGTTGGGTGGTGCGGCGGATCACGGCGTGGGGCTCACACGAATCGAGACGTGATCGAACTGAGCGCCCACTTCGCCGCTCACCGGGAAGAGCTCCACGCGCCCTTGGTCTGCCGTCGTGAACAGTTCGTATTGGAATGAGCCGTGATCCACGCCGTTGACTTCGACGCTTACCATGTCATTCGCAGGCAAGACCACCAGTCGCACGTCCACATCGGAGGCCGCCTCGACCGTTGTTTCCAAGAGGGGCTCCTCGCGCGCTGCCCCGTCGCGCGAGGTGAGCGTCACCTTCTGGCGAGCGTCGGTGGTCCGAGCAACGTGCAGCTTCAGATTGGCGCCTAGTCCCCCCGAGCGATCAACCGCAAGCAACACGCCCGCGCCCGCGCCTGCGTCGTTGGTGGTGTCTCGGAGGCGAGCGTCGAATGTGATAGGCGTGGTGAGATTGCCAGTCGGCTGGGTCAGAATCTGCTGTGTTGCGCTCCACGTGCCATTGTTGAGCATGCCGGTGTCAAATGCTCCGCCACCCTGGACCGCCCAATCCGCTTCGGTGTCGAAGGTCAGGTCTGCCGAGGTCGGATCGATGGAGAAATCCAGCTCCCAAAGACCATCCAGAAGCTCCGGCGAGTTCAGGCAGACCGCTCGGCTGAGCGACGCCGGCGACGATCCGATGTTGATCTCGACCATCGGCACAAACGAGCGTTCCAGGTTCTGGGCCGTTCCAAGCGAGCGCTCCCTGCCGTGGATCTTGATAAACATCGACGAACTTGGGTAAACGGCCCACGTGCCGTTGTCGTGGACCATCGCCTGATCCGGGCGTGCGGGTAGGCCGGTCTTGTATGCAATCCACGCTGATTCGCCAAGGCCGGTGTTGGTAAACGACACGACGTAGCGAGTCGTCGGATCGAGCCCACCGGCTGGAAGGTCGATCGTGTGCCACGCGAATACGTCTGGGCTCGGCAGGTCCTTTTCAGAGACGATTACCTCGGCAATGACAGTTCCATCGGGAAGCCCGGACGGGAGCGCCTTCTCGATGCGCACCGTCATCTGTCCGGTTGTGACGAAGTTCGCAGTGATGAGCGGTTCCACTCTCGTCAGGTCCCAATCGGTCACGCCGCCCGACAGGTCCGCGGTGAATGACTCTCCGATCGACTCCGTGCCGGTGAGCGAATAGGACGAGACGCCCGCGCCCGTATAGCTCTTGACGATCTTCTCGGCGCCCAGAATCACCGGTGGCGCAAGAGACTCATTGGTTGACTCGCTCGGACTGACAAACGAGAGCGTCTGCACGTTCTCGAGAATTGTCTCGGCAGTTCCGCCGTTGAGCGACCTGGTCAGTGGCTCTCCGGCGACCGTGCTCCAGTCATAGAGCACATGCTCGGGGTTACCGTCGCCATTGCGATCCGGCAGGGTAAAACCCAGTGTCGAGCTCGTGCGGTCGGTGAAGAACAGTGCCTCCTCAATATCGGCCGCGATGATCTCGAGCGCACGCAGTTGGTTGGCCGCGGCTCCCGCGGGACTGTCGTTATCGGGAATGGCGTGGCTTGCCAACAAGACCGCCGAGCCCATCCCGAGCATGAGGGTTGTAGCGACAACCAGAGCCAGCGCAACCTCGATAATGGTGAACGCGTGGCGACTTGAGGTTGTGGCGCTGACTCGCATGTCCAGGCTTGCTCCGGGCCGGAACTGAACACACCAACTCTCACGATGTATCCCAACGGATGCGAATCGGTAGTTCAGAGCTAAGGCAATAGCCCTAGTCGTATGCAGTTTCGACAATGGGCGGATGACTCCGCCTTTGCACATTGCGCCGACACGAGCTCGTGTTTGTTATTACGTTATGTGCATCTGAATCACTCGATGACGCCCTATCGGTCGGGCGGTGATGTCTAAGGAGCGTCGATCGTGACGGTTCGAAATCGCCCGCCGCTGGATATCTCGATGGTGCCACCCGAATCGGCGGTGCCGAAGCCGTCGAAGATCAAGGCGTTGTCGCCGTCGAGATCGACCGTGCCGAGTTCGAGCATGTATGGAGACTCATCCAGTTGCACGGTGTATCCGGCGGGGTCGCGCCGGATTGGATCGACCGCGTTCGAGACGCTGTAGTTCTCGTTGGTGTTATCAAACGTGACGGTGATGCTCTGGCTCCGCGCCCGGGCCAGCTCACGCGCATACGCAAGATCCGTGAGGATGCGTTTCTCTCCGGCGTCGAGTCGGCGGACAGGCGCCCCATGCCCAAACCGAGGCACCGCGACCACCGCAACCACCGCGACAATTCCCATGACAAGGACCAGCTCAACTAGCGTGAACCCTCGCCGCGTTGCTCGGCGCATGGACAAACCCCCGAGCACATGCGCCCGGGGGTTGGGAGATTCGTTGATCAGGCCGAGGGCCATGATGAAGCTCAATAGGTGTTGTACGCCTTGCCGGTCGCGTCCGATTCCGACGCGTTGGCAACGATCGTGAGGGCTGTGGCGTCATAGATCCAGCCCACGCCGGCACCATCCAACGCGGCGATACCGGTGTTGCCCCGGTTCGCACCCACCGGCAACGGCGGGACTGCCCGGAGGTACGGCCCATAGATATGGGTCGCGGTCTTGGTGGCGCTCACGCCACCAGCCTTGTTCGTGTACTGGGTCAGCTCATTGGCGATCGCACCGACGGTGGGCTTGACGCCCTCGTGCTCGGTGACATAGAGATCGATCGCATTGCGAAGCGCGGTAACGTCCGTGATAAGAGCTGAGTCCTTGGCACCCTCGGCACCACGGCTCAGACGCGGGATGGCAATCGCGCCGATGATCCCCAGGATCACAACGACGATTACGAGCTCAATCAGGCTGAATGCTCGACTGTGACGCATGTCTAACTCCTTCTAGTAGCCCGCGACCCCCGCGTGCTCCTCGCGACAAGAGGACCATCGACGAATCCATCGCTAGCCTTCACGCCTCAAAGCGTGGCTCGGGTCCGTGTCAGTTCCTCAATCCTCAGAATCGTTACGGTCTGCCGCCGAAATCGCTTCTGGCTCATCGGTCCCCGCACGAAGCCGGTAGAGCACGCCCGAGAACTCGATGATCGCCGAGGGAGCCCGTCCCACGCCATCGATCTGCATCCCCACATTCTCGATGCGAACAAGGCGGATAGCCCTTTCACGATCGACAAACTCACCGGCCCGGATCGCCCTGCCGTTGATCTGCGCAACATCTGCCAACGTGTTCGTCAGACGCAGCACGGGCATCGAGACCCTGAGCTCGACCGGACCTTCTTCTACCTCACGAGGCTGCCAGGCGTCAGGGACCGAGAACATCTCATCGCGCGCAGGCTCAGCGGTGGCGAGTGTTTCCAGGACCTCAGCGAGCGAGGGACCCGCGTCCTGGGTCTCTGCGAGCCCCGCCGGTGGCCCCTGCGCAAGTGTCTCGCCGGCGGCGGCGGACTGAGGCTCGGATTGCAGAACGAGCATATCGATGGCCATCGCACTGAGTGCGAGACCGAGAATGCCCACATAGACCCTGCGAGATCGTGTCATGGCACATGAATAAGACGATTCACGAGCAAGCGATGCCAGCGAACTGACAGCTATTCACGCCCGCTCAATCCGCACGATCGGCGTGCCACAGAAACTCGATCGAAACCGAACCGACTTGGTCACCGAACGCGTCGGCTGACAAGCTCATGGATCCCACCTCCACGCCGGCCATGGTCTGATGGACCTGGTCCAACGTGCGCAGCGCCGCGGTCAGCGTGCCGCGCCCCGAGAGTGTTATCGGCGTCGTGACAATCTGATCTTCCGCAGGCGTCATGGAGACCCCTGGGCCAAGCCCATCGATGACGAGCTCGGTTTCGCTGGCAATCTCTGCGATCTGCGCGAGCGCTCCATTGAGTGCCGAGAGTGGACGCAAGGTCCGACCCGACGAGATCGCGAGTTCCACTCGGTCGATCTGAGCGCGCAGAACGGCCTCCCGATCCTCGCTCGTGCGAGCGACGTGCTCCATCGAATCGAGCCGCGCTTGCAGAGCCGAGTCTTCGGCTCGGGCGATAATCCGAGAGTGGATGCCTATGAAGTATCCCACACCCAGCACACCCGCCAGACAGGTTGCACCGATCGCGTGAATGGCCGGTGAAGAGAGTCTCATGACGAGCCTCCCCGCAAGACCGCGTGCACACGAAACGCAACAAGCTCGCCCACCGGCGTCGATCGTCGACGCGTGTCGGCAAGCGTCACCGAGGTGAACACACCGAGGTCCTCAAGCCGAACCGCCAACTGTTGAGCACCGAGTTGGCTCTGCGCCAAGCCCTCGATGCTCAGCGACCGCTCGGTCGTGTCATCGGACTGAGAACCTACCACGCTCATGCTCTCCACCGCTATCGAATCGCCCACCGCACCCGCGACCGCATTCACCAGAAGCGTGAACTGCGGACGAGCGGCAAGGAGATCCGAGACGCGCTGCTGATGCGATAACTCCTCGAGTCGTGCCTCGAGGCTACCGACCGCCGCGGCGCTTGCCTGCTCACGCGCGATGATCTGGTCTTGCCGCCTGCTGAGCGATGCATCGACCGACGTGTGCAGCAGCGCGGCCACAGGCAGGACAGTGCTGACCGCCAAGCCAACGACCGAAGCCCACTGACGGACCCGCCGGCGCGCGAGCCTAGCTCGCTGACACTCGGGCGGCATGAGATTGATCGCAGGAATCATCGGTCAAACCTCAACGCAAGACCAAGGGGCATCCCAAGCGCAGGATCGGTCTCCTTGCACGACTCAAGCACGAAATCCGGACGCCAGACCTGGGTCGGGCAACCAAGCGACTCTTCAAGCACGCTGTCCAGCCCGGCAACCTGCGCACCGCGCCCGACGAGCAAGAGCAGATCGGCGTTTGGTCGACCAAAGCGCTCGCAAGCGTAACCCAACGCGATCGCGCATTGCTCGCTCAGATCATTCGACCAGCCGGCGATCGCCTCTTCGGCGGTTTGCAGGGCTCCGCCGGCGTTCGCGGTCTGAGCCTCATGTACCCCGCGCCGAAACAGCAAATGCTCGACCAAGTCTCGGTCGGCCCGGAGCGTCTGCTCAATCTCTGCGGCCGGGGCCAGATATCCCAGGTTCGCGAACCAACGCTCATATACGATGGAGCCCTGACGCGTGATGACGATCCGCGACGCGCCGCCCCCAATATGGACCGCCGCCCCAAGTTCGAGCGGTTCAAACTGCTTGTGACACGCCCGGGCCAAGGCACAAGCGCGAGAATCGATCGCGACAACCTCAAGCCCCGCCGCCTCAAACGGACGCATCAGGGCTTCTGCGGATTCGTGCGCACAGCCAAACGCCATCACGCTCGTGCCCTCGCCAGCCCGGGCAGAAGCGGGCACGTCCAGAATCTCACACGCGATCGACTCTGCCGGCACCCGGTGCAGGCGGGC